>CAYYOX010000635.1:0-4327 GCA_964473065.1 uncultured Planctomycetaceae bacterium
GGAACCGGCTGGGGTCGGTGGGCCGGGCCTTGCCCCACTTGCGCCGGCTCAGCGATAAGGTCAACGTCAATCTTCGCTCGGCCCGCGTGACGCCCACGTAGCAGATCCGCCGCTCTTCGTCGATTGCAGTGCCGCCGGCAGCGGGGGACGCTGTGCCGGCGTCGGCCACGCTGCGACGATGCGGCAACAGTCCCTCTTCCATGCCGACCATGTAGACCTCGGGAAACTCCAACCCCTTGGCCGCGTGCAAGGTCATCAGCACGACCGCATCGCGATCGAGTTGCGACTGCTTGTCCTGGTCGTCGTCACGGCCGTTCAGCGCGACCTCTTGCAGGAAGCCGGGCAAGGTCGGCTTTTTGGCCTTGCTGCTGTAGTTGGCCACCGCGTTGACGATCTCTTCGACCGCCGCCCAGCGAGCTTGTTGCTCGTCCGGGTTGGGGTAGAGCCGGGTCAACTCGTCGCGGTAGCCGGTCCGATCGATCAGTTCCTTGACCAGATCTTCCAGCGAGGCTTTCCGCATCTGCTTGCGAAAGTGCTCGATCAAGAGGCGAAACTCCCGAACCGCTTCGACCGCTGCGTCTGTGAGCCCGCCAATCTTCTCGGCCCCGGGTAAAATGTCCCACATCGGCTTGCCCGACTGGACGGCCGCATCGAGCATGCGTTTGACGGTCGTCTGGCCGATGCCGCGGCTGGGTACATTGATGATCCGCAGCAGCGACACTTCGTCGTTCGGCGAGGCGAGCACCTTCAAGTAGGCCAGGATATCGCGAACTTCCTTGCGATCGTAGAACGACATGCCGCCGAGCAGCACGTAGGGGATGTTGGCCCGACGCAGTTCCATCTCGAACGATCGGGGCTGTTCGTTGGTGCGGCAGAGGATCGCAAAATCACGGGCCTTGCGTTTCCCGGCTTTAATGCGATGGTCGATCTCCTCGACCACCTGTTCGGCTTCCTCGATCTCGTCGGGAAACTGCGCGATCCGCGGCTTCTCGCCGCCGAACGTGGCGCGCAGCACCTTGTCGTGGCGCACCTTGTTGTAGGCGATCAGCCGGTTGGCCCAATCGAGGATCTCTCGCGTCGAGCGATAGTTGACTTCCAGCCGAATGACCTTGGCCTCGGGCCAATCGCGTTTGAACCGCAGGATATGGGTCACGTCGGCGCCTCGCCAGCCGTAGATCGACTGATCGTCGTCCCCCACGACGCACAGGTTGCGATGCTCGCCGGCCAGTCCCTTGACGATCCGGTACTGAGAGGCGTTGGTTTCCTGATATTCGTCGACCGGGAGGGGGTCGAATCGTCTCGCTGCCACGTGCCGCAGGGCGGGAAAGTGGGGGAAGAGGTCTTCGGTACAAAACAGCAGGTCGTCGAAATCGAGTGCCCCGGCCGCTTTCAGGGCGTCCTGGTAGCGTCGATAGGCGGCCGCGGCGAGGTGTTCGCGATCGGTTTCGGCGATGTTGGCCGCCCGATCGGGACGCACCGAGGCGGTCTTCCATTGGCTGATCAGGTAGAGCAGATCGCCGGGACGGAGCGTGCCGCTGGTGACCTTGATCTCGCGGAGCACGCCCCGGGCAACGCTTTCCTGGTCACCTCGGTCGTAGATGGCGAACTTGGTCGGATAGCCCAGTTCTCGGATATGGCGGCGCAGGATGCGAACGCAGAGTGAGTGGAAGGTGGAGATTTCCGGGCGGATTTTCAGCCGCTTGCCGATCAGTGCGGCTGCGCGTTGCTGCATCTCCTGGGCCGCTTTGTTGGTGAAGGTGACGGCCAGGATCCGGCTGGGTCGAATGCCGCTTCGGATCAACTCGGCGATGCGGTAGGTCACCACGCGAGTTTTTCCCGTGCCCGCCCCGGCCAGGACCAACAGCGGCCCGGACAAGGTGTTCACAGCATCGTATTGGCCCTGATTCAAATCCATAGCGTTAAAGCGATCATGCGGCAGATTACATCGGTAGGTGTGCCGTGACTGTAAGGTTCCCGGGCGTGAAAGGAAAGGGGGAGCAGGGATGTCGTATCGCCCCCCTCGGATGGGCTGATTGGGTGAGGCGGTTTCGTGGAGTGGAAAAAGGGGACTGGCTCCGAGCATCAATAGATGCCAAACCCGCCGGAAATCTCTCCGGCTCGGTGCCTGTCCCCCTTTTCCACGCGGGCCGCCCTTGACGTTGGCGGTCGGGGGGGATTATACTTTTATGTTTCAAATCGTCGGCGACGCATTGCGGCAGGGCGACGATGGTCGGATTTCCCCCAGATTGAAAAGGATCCTAGGAATATGAAGGGCGAGCGACGTCACGAATTGGATAAGAACGAACTGGCCGATCGGCTGGCCAAGGCCGTCAGAGCGATCAAGCCCTATCAAAACGCCATCCTCGGCATCGTGCTGCTGGGGGCGATCGGATTGGCGACCTTTTCCTGGTGGTCGCGGCAATCCGGCGAGAAATCGGCCGCCGCCTGGAACGAATTCAACGCGGCCCTTAACAGTGGGAGCCCCGACGAGTTCGAGGATCTCGTCAAGAGTTATCCGGGCACGCCGTTGGCCGATTATGCCGCAGTCATGGCCGGAGATTTTCGCCTGGCCGCGGGCTGCGAACAACGGTTCGTCAGTAAGGCGAACGCCAATTTGGAACTCAGGGATGCGGAAGAGAATTACACGAATGCCCTGGAGAAGATCAAGAATCCGATGCTCCGCCAACGGGCCATGTTCGGTCTGGGCAGAGCACAGGAAGCCCAGGGCCGCCTGGACGACGCCATCGAGCAGTACCAGGGCCTAGTCGATAAGTGGCCCGAGGGAACCTATTCCACGGTGGCCGCCGCCCGAGTCGAAGACCTGCAAAGCCCGGCGACCAGGGCCTGGTACGACCAGTTCGCCAACTTCAACCCGAAGCCCAGCGTGCTGGAAGGGCCGGGCATACCGGGCCAACGGCCGGAGTTCGATCTCGACAGCCTCCCCGACGACGCGCCCATATTCGACGCGCCACTGATGGACCTCGAAGAAACGGGCGCAGAGGAAGAGCCCTTGCCCCAGCCGGAACCGGAAGAAGAGTAGCCCTATAAAGCCGCGCCACCAAATGACGAAATCCGAATGACGAATGACGAAGTAAACCTCTTTCCTTCGTCATTCGTCATTAGTGCTTCGTCATTATCCTCTCAACAGCCCCTTCCCGCCATGTCGCATCGCCAACTCTCTAGCGAACCGGTCGAGTTGAGCGTCGACATCGACGATGTGGGCCAACGGCTCGACGTGTTCCTGGCCAAGCACTTCACCGACTACAGCCGCGTCCTGCTGCGTCGGGCGATCACCGCCGGAGGCGTGACCGTCGACGGCAAGCGTGCGAAACCGGCCCTGCGGCTTCGCCCGGGCAATCGCGTTGCTATCACCTTGCCGGAAATCCCCCGCGAGTGTCCCCAGCCGGAAGACATCCCGCTGGATATTCTCTATCAGGACGACTATCTGGCCGTGGTCAATAAGCCGCCGAACATGGTCGTGCATCCCGCCCGGGGTAATTGGACCGGCACGCTGGCCAGCGCGTTGCAGTTTCATTTTGGAAAGACCCTAAGCACGGCCGGCGGCCCAAGTCGGCCGGGAATCGTCCACCGCCTGGATCGCGATACCAGCGGGGTGATTTTGGTGGCTCGGCAGGATCAGATCCATGGGCAATTGGCCAAACAGTTCCAGGACCGCACGGTCGAGAAGGAGTATTTCGCGCTGGTCGCCGGCAATCCGCAACGCGACCGCGACATCATCGACCAGTCGATCGGCGTGCATCCGCACGTGCGAGAGAAGATGGCCATTCGCCCCGACCCGAAAGACAGCCGCGAGGCGCAGACATTTTACGAGGTGACCGAGCGCTTCGACGGATTTGCGGCCGTAAAGCTTCTTCCCAAGACGGGTCGCACCCATCAACTCCGCATCCACCTAGCCCACATCGGCACGCCCGTGCTATGCGATCGGCAATACGGCGGCCGCTCGCAGATCACACGCGGCGAAATCCGCCGCGACCCAAACGACGAGTCGGTCCTACTCTCCCGCCAAGCATTACACGCCGCCCGCCTGAAGTTCAAGCACCCGGCAACCGGCAAATCCCTAGAGGTCGAGGCCCCGCTGCCCGCCGACATGGCCGCTGTGCTGAAAGCGTTGCTAGAATATCGCGCAAGTCGATAACGACTCGCCGGGTGCCATGCCCACGCGGAGCCAATGACTAGCTGCGCCCTCGTCTCGAAGCCGATTGGAACTTGCCTAGTTTGTCAATATTGGTATTGTGTCCCCGGAATTCACCCCGGAATTCCCCGAATCCACCCCCCCCCCGCCAATCCCCTCCCGGGAGTGGGAGTC
>CAYYOX010000636.1:0-411 GCA_964473065.1 uncultured Planctomycetaceae bacterium
TCATCGGACCTCCAAATTCTGAATTACGAAATAGATCATCAGGAAAACGCCAACGACGAACGAACAGCCGCCAACGATATTCAGCGCCGCTGTAATCCAGTTGGCTGACCCCCCGGTACGTTTGTTGTAAATGGTTCCATCGTCCAACTGCTTAAGAGCTTTGCGGGCTGCTAGGTTGCTCGCGAAGAAAGAACAAAGCACAAAAACCAAACACAACGACCAAAGGATCCATGACCAGGAAAGAGACCACACAGCTTGCGGCGAGGACGGATCAACGAAACCGTCCACGAACGCGAATGAAATGCCAAGCGCACCACCGGCGAGAGCAATTAGCGTTTTGTCGAAATCGTCTTGTGACTTTACATAGTACGTTATAAGTTGGCCCCTGTAATCCCCGTGATCAGAGATAAC
>CAYYOX010000636.1:421-4325 GCA_964473065.1 uncultured Planctomycetaceae bacterium
TTTGGTGAAAATCTACTCCTCTGCATCATGGATGTCAATATTCTCTGCCGTGACCTCCGTTCTCCCCTCCCAATAGGGACCATGCAGAGGCCTGCGTTGATCGATTGACCTGACAGCAGACCCGAACCCTCACACCTTCTAATTCACCACCCGCTCACACTCGATCTTGTCGGTCCACTCGACAACCCTCCACCGCACTCCATCGATAACGACCTCTGTGGCCGTTTGTTACTTAACCGCTCTCTCATGCCTCTCGATGATCCAGTACTTCGATCCATCG
The DNA here is from genome assembly GCA_964473065.1 of uncultured Planctomycetaceae bacterium. Classification (GTDB taxonomy): domain Bacteria; phylum Planctomycetota; class Planctomycetia; order Pirellulales; family Thermoguttaceae; genus CAYYOX01. The sequence continues at coordinate 702 of CAYYOX010000636.1, forward strand.
CTGCCGATAATCACTGTTCCGCTGGAAGCCGTAGCGTAGATGTCCTTCTTTGTTCGACCGTCGTAGCAGTTGTTCTGAGATGAGCACCAACGAATAGTCTGACGGCGGCCCGATGGGTCAAGGTCGTCAACCACGCCGTAGAGTTTCTTGAAAGCTCTCTTTCTAGGATGACCGTGCGTATTGCTGTATCCAGCGCTAGCCAATGCCAAGCTCGGCTCAACGGTGACGCCAAGCTCCTGATCCTCTGAGGTGGTACTGCTTCCGTGGTGCGGTATTTTGTAGACCTCCGCATCGAGCCAAGCGTGGTTGTACCATTGGAGGATCTTGGCTTCCGTGTCTTCTGTTGCGTCGCCTGTGAGGATGATTTCGAAGTTGTTGAAGTCGATTAGTAGAACGACACTCCTTGCGTTCGATGCAGAATCCGTAGCCTGGACGTTGGCCGCCAGAATCCAAATGTCTGCCGCACCACAATCAAGATCACTGTTTGGCGTGCTCTGAGCGTCATGGAAATCTACGGGGAGTGCAATCGCTTGGACGGCAGCGTTGGACTCCGTGTTTTGTAGCCAAGTGTCGAATCCGCAGCTGCCGTATTCATTGAGTGGCCCATCGGGTCGGATGATCTTTGCTGGATCAGTCCCCGTGAGCGCCTCTTCAATCAGGCCAAAGTGGTCCGTGTGGGGATGGGTGATCACGAGGGCGTAAACCTGCCCGTCGAGGATCGAGCGCACGTAATCAGCCGAGCCTGTTCTGCTGCAGCTTCTGCCACTGCCGCAGTCAACAAGGATCTTGTTTCCGTTGGGGCATGAGATGACCGTGCAATCACCTTGACCCACATCGACGAAATGGATCTCCAAGTTGGCCGCTGGAGCAGCAACCACGCTCATCACCAATATCAAAGGAGCCATAACCAATGAATCAATGACTCTTATCGTCCCCTCCCTTGTCGCCTGGTTCATCGGGCAATACGCGTTGATGGTTCTCCAAAGACCTTGGGTATGGGAGAAGGCTCCCGCCTGGTTACGGCTGTATCACGCGCCCTGAATCTAAGGCTGTGAGCCGTTCACACGGCTTTCATCACCCAAATGGGTGATGCCGACGAGAAACGTCCGTGCTAGCCTCAGTTAAGATCGACCCATGACCACGACACCACCAGACCTAACCATCCCCGGTTCCGAGGTCGTAGATTTTCGGGGCCTGAACTAGAGGCCTACTTCTCCACAACGGCTGGCCTCAGCTCCATACCGAGTTGTTGGTACAGGCCCAGATAGTCTTCTACCAGCCACCAGTCCTTTACCTTGCCCTCAACGATGGTCGCCAAGTGAATGGCTGCCATCTCGATTTCATTCCCGGTTGCGGGGATGCCCTCATACTCGGCGATGTGGGTTCCATATTGAGTGAGTCGGATGGCTACCTGATCCCCTTCAGCCACCACGTCATCAATCACGTGTCTCCAGTCTGGGAATGATGCGTAGTGTGTCGAGATAGCTTGGATCAACGCGTCCTTTCCCAAAGCGTCAGGTAATCCCGGTACGTAGAGAGCAAAATCCGGGTCTAGGAGTCCGCTCAATCTGTCGAAGTCGTTTTCGTCGATGGCCACGAAGAACTGACGACCAATCTCCTTATTCTGCTCCTCAACCGCTGCCTGAGCCTTCATCTCCTCAAGTTCTGCGAGTGCTTGCTGGTCCTGACAGCCTATAGTGAAAGCCACCAGGATGACCAAGGGAAGGAACACGAGCCACCTTTTCATGATAACTCCTTGGGAGTGAGCATTGATTTGCACACGTCAGGTTTGGACGTTACCCCTCATTCGAGATAGGGGGCGGCGGTGGAGTGCTGGAGTTGAAGCAGTCGCGGTAGATCTTCCAGGAGTCGTCGGGCTGTCGTTTGAAGATGGTCAAGTATTTGCCCTCGAAGGGTACCGGATCACCCTCGGCCATCGCGGTCACGAATGAGTAGTTGCCACGAGCAAACCCGAAATCACCGAATACCTGCACTTCCTCGTTGTTGATCGTGAACTCCTCAAAGTCCACTGACAGAAATACTCCGCTGACCGTTTCCCTGATGGCCAGTTTCCCGTCGGCTGCCGGGGCGTTGGGGGCCATCCGTACTCCGTCGTCGTCCCAGAGCGCGATCCAACCGTCCACATCTCCAGCATTCACCGTTGCCGAATAGGTCACCCAGACATCCAGGACTGCAGCCTCAAACGCGGCCACCTCGGCCTCGGTGGTTACCGCCTCTTCAGCAACAGGCGTGGTTTGCTGAGCACACGCCAGCAAAGTCAGTGCAACCAATACCACTCCGAGCGTCAGAACACTTTGCCTCATTTCAAACCTCCTCCAGTTGGACGTGACACCAGCACGGCACTACACCCGAAAGTAATCACATCAATCCGCATTCATGTTGAATTGGAATGCTCCTCACACCAATGTGGGTCGTAACTTGAGAAGTGTCAAACGAACGCTGACGTATATGGGCAATCAGCGATGCGAGAGGGTAAGACGGCGGTCCCCTAATTCACCACCCGTTCACACTCGATCCTGTCTGTCCACTCAACAACCCACCATCACTGTTCGCTCACGACGAAGTGGTCCGGTGTGCCGCTCTCATGGGTGCCACGTACCTCATTGTTGCATTGTCTGCGTGTTGTCGTAGAATCGCAGCGTCCCGTCCGCGCATGGGAGGTATCCCATGCCGCGAAAGCCCCGCCTATTTCTACCCGGAGCCACCTACCACGTGTATTGCCGTGTCGCGCGCGGTGAATTCGTATTTGACGACGTCAACGAAGCCGCCGAATTTGTAGACACGGCTCGTCGCGTCCGCGACCTGGATGGCTGGAAGATCCTCGCCTGGTGCCTGTTGGGCAACCACTATCACCTTGTCGTTACCACTGACACGGTTCCGCTGTGGCGGTCTATGGCGCGGCTTCAGGGACGGGTATCCCGCGGTTTCAATAAACGGCGCCGATACCTCGGCAGGTTATGGCAGAGCCGTTACAGGGCGCGGGTGATTGACTCACAGGAGTACTTCCTCCAGGTCGTCTCATATGTTCACCTGAACCCTGTAGCGGCCGGTATCGTCGACGACCCAGCCGACTATTTGCAGAGTGGGCATCGAGAAATCCTCGGTCTGTGTAGCCCTCGGTTGGTCGATCTGCCCGCAGTTCTTGTCGGCTATGGCAGCGAAGCAGCTGCGAAGGCACGTAAGGAATACCTGAGATGGGTGCGCGCTGTGGCCGAAGCCAGATGGTTTGCGCAGGGTCTCCAGCAGCTCCCGTGGTGGGCAGGCGCCAACGACGCTGATGAAGTTGTCCCCTTGGGTCAACGTCCAGACGCGAAGACCTTTGACGGCCTATCGCTCGAAGAAAATCGCCCGACACTGGAACTCGACGACTTTGTGGGCCGTTTCGAATTCTATTCAGGTCACACCGTGTCCGCTCTGTCTTCCCCACACCGCACTCCTGCCTTGATTCAGGGGCGGGTGGAACTCACCCTCTTGGCCGTCGTGCGATATGGATTTCAGTCAAGGGTCGTTGCCGGGCTTCTTCACAAAAATCGATCATCTCTCACGAGATGGCTCAACACCGGCCTGCGCCTTCAACACCACGACCCCGAGTTCCGCGATCGC
>CAYYOX010000637.1:0-1015 GCA_964473065.1 uncultured Planctomycetaceae bacterium
CGCCGGCACGGCGGTGAGGGCCAGATCGCCAATCTCATCGCCGTGCCGGCGACGGCTAAACGTCGCATCTTCGTTCCTTGACCCACCCTACGTTTGAGCCGCTACTTGGGCAAGAAGTCTTGGATGATAGTGACCTCGCGGATGTTTCGCGTGTCGGGCTCGAAGACGCGGATCTTGATCTGAATCCCCCGCAACGGCACAGGATAAGGAGGCGCCGTCTCCCGCTCGCCCGGATCGTCCACGATGCCCGGCATGCCCAACGCGTCGTTGTCGAAGCCGTCAGCGCCCTCGTCGATCACGCCATCTCCGTCCTGATCCACTCCATCGTATTCGTAATGCAGCGACCATGTGTCGTAGACGGAAGCGCGGCGGGACGCAACGGTCGGCCAGTCCGCTGGGTTGCTAAAATCCTTTGGATAGGGTTCCGTTCCTCTAAGTACTGAGCGAATCTGACCCGCCCCATGAAACACTGGATTGGGCGCATCGGCTGAGGGCATGTAGTCTGGATAGGGTGCCGGCAGATTCGGGTCATCAGGACCGAGGAGGCACATGTAATTCAGATCGACGTAAGCTCCGTAGGCGACTACCGTATACTGCTTGTTGTTCACGGCTTGACCCCGGTACTTCAGAGATTCAGCGTATCCAGGATCACCCTGCGCTACCACCGTAAGTGTATCGTCTATTGTATCATAAACCTGAACAATCGGCGCCCCGGGATCCCAGACCTTGATGTCGAAGCCGATCACGTTGGTCAAGATCACGTCTTCCGCGGTCCGCGGGCCAAGAAAGTTGGTGTGCGTGCCGGTCATCTGGTCGAGTTCATTCCACGGATGCGGATCGTTCCAGAAGTCGATCTTGCCGTCCCAGTCAGCCGAAGGACCCGGCTTCGGCGTGATCTGAAGCTGGGGGGCAAAGGGGGACATTACGCCGGCCATCCAATCGACGTACGAGCATTCACGCAGCGTCGGCAGCCCCAGGGCGCCCCACAGCTGGACGTCGAAAGGAAAGCCGTAGT
>CAYYOX010000637.1:1025-4324 GCA_964473065.1 uncultured Planctomycetaceae bacterium
ACTCCATCGTATTCGTAATGCAGCGACCATGTGTCGTAGATACGGGCTGGCACGCCTGCCATGGCTTTCAAGCCCGACTTCGGGTGACCGGTATGATGGAAAATCGGCGCCGGCGCCCCTGACAATGGCACGTACGTTGGGAAATATCCGAGATCCACATAGGCACCGTAACTGATCGGCGTCCCGTTGCCGGACTGCACTAGTTCCGAATAACCGGGATCCCCAGGGGCCAGGACGATCGTGGTGTCGTTGTTGTCTTGCACAATCGGCGCCCCGGGGTCCCAGACCTTGATGTCGAACCCGATCACGTCGGTCAGAATCACGTCCTCGGCGACCCGGGGGCCATGAAAGTCGACATGCGTGCCGGTTATCGTATCAAGCTCATTCCACGGATGCGGATCGTTCCAGAAGTCGATCTTGCCGTCCCAGTCGGCCGAGAGCCCCGGCTTCGGCGTGATCGGAAGATCGTCGGGATTCGTGACGCCCGCCACCCAACTGCTGTGCGAACACTCTTGCAACGTCGGCAGCCCCAGGGCGTCCCACAGCTGGACGTCGAAAGGAAAGCCGTAGTCGTTGACTCGCGGCAAGACCGGATGGGCAAAACGGTTTTCACGACGGGTTAGGTCGGCCAGCGTGTTGCCGACCAATCCGGTCGGATTGCCCGAGGCGTCGAATGCCGCGTGGACCGACAGATCGTTGGCATTGTAATAAGCAGGCGGTATCGGATTGGGCACGGGCACGCCCGGCGCGACCAGCAGCACGCGGCGGTAGAGTGTGCGGCCGCGGATGAACCAGGCCACCTCGGCCACCTCGGATTCGATAGCTCCGCCGTTAAACCGTCCGATGAACGGTCGGTCCGTACTACGGGTGGTCAACATCAAGATGTCGTCGTTATCGCCGACCGACGTATCGGCGTAGAGGATCGTCTCGTTATCCGGATGCGGTTTGACCGCCCGCGTCACGGGCGGTGTGGACGGCGGTATGGTTGGAAACACGGGAATCACCGGCCCGACCGGGCCTTCGGTGTACTCCAGGTAGCCTTCGTTGGTTTCGGGACTGCGAGGCGGAATGGGGGTGACCGTGTGGCCGGCCAGGTCGAGTTGGAGTCGGGCGGCTGCGGTGCGCAGACGGTCGGACATCTCCAACGTCGAACGCGAGTCGGCCACGCTGGTGCTGATTTGGCCGAAGATCCGCGCCACGGCCGTAATCATGACCAGCGTCAAGGCCGTGGCCGTGAGAACTTCGACTAGCGTATAGCCTCGGCGGCCCAGTGTGTAGCCTTCGCGGCGGCGTTGGATGGATGAGACGGATCGAACGGACCAGACAGACCGGTACATGGCATTTCTCCTAGCGGCGATATCGCGCACGCCACAATACAACTTGCCCACGGACGGCTGGCCCAGATGACACACGCCCGCGTGTGTCGTTCGAGACGCCCCTTACGGCGAGTTTTCACCGCTGGCGTCCCGAATCACTTCTCTTCTATATCCATTCGACCTTTCACAACCCAAAATGTCAACCGCTTTTCCTGGGTATCGACTTTACCACCCGGGAGTGGGGCTAGGCGTAGGCTGCGAGTCCCAGCGGGGCGACAGAACTACGGTGGGTTCCGTCCACCGATCCTTGGCGATGGAATGTTTTGGCGATTTGTTGGGCGAAGCCCACCCTAGGGTTGCCCTCGGGCGTGTTTTAGTTCATAGGTTCGGCGCCATTTGGTGGCGGTGCGGCCGCAGAGGTAGGTGGCCAGTGACATGGCCAAGAGGACGCAGCAGCACCAGGTTCCGGCCGTGTAGCGGACCTCGCCCATGCCCAATAGCATCGGTTGGTCCCTGGGTGTGGCGATGGCCATCGCGGCGGCCGTGCCGTAGAGCGTTGCTACCGCGGCGAAGACTAGCATCACGACCCACACGGCGGTGAAGTCGGGCCAGTTCAACATCCAAACGACATAGCCGACTTGCACCAAGGCCAGCAGCACGACCAACCGTGCCCAGCCGGGGGCTGTGGCCAGGTTCCAGTGCATCTTCCACGCCACGGGCAGGAGGCTGAAGAGGACCACGATCATCAGAAATAGGCCCAGCCATCGAACCGACCGGATCGTCCCTTGGTCGGCCGCATAAGTTTCAACCGGTCCGTTCTCTGTACGCGTCGACCAACGACTCCAAAGCGACGGGCCCTTGGGCTTTGGTTCCGATTCTTCTTCCGGTTCGGCCGATGGCTTCTTCCGCGGCAAGGGGGGCGGTTTCGGGGCCGTTTTTTCGGACGACTTCTCGGGCACCACGGCCGTCTTCTTGCACCGCGCACAGCGAACGGTCCGACCTGCCATATCGTCGGCAACGCTCAACCGGTGCCCCGAGGGGCATTGAAATCGGATCGTCATGGGTCAATTCCTACCCCCTCCAGTCTGAATGGCCGGGCCCTTTTGGTCAAGTCATTAACCGGCCCCCCGCTGGCCAACCGGTGGAAAAGGCGTTATACTGTGTGCAGTTTAGAGCCCGCGGCCCTCGGTTTTGCCGGGGGACCGACAACATAGCACTTGCATTTGGCCTTGCGATGAGCAACCCGGACACCCTGCAAACACCGGCCCCTCGGCAAGACGACCCCGCGTATGAGCAGGGCCAACCGGTGGCTCTGTTCGTGCCTTGTTACGTCGACCAGTTCTATCCGCGAGTTGCCCAGGCTACCGCCAGTCTGCTTCAGCGGCACGGCGTGCCGGTGGTCTTTCCCGAGCGGCAGACCTGTTGCGGTCAGCCGGCGTTCAACTCGGGCTATTGGGAAGAAGCCCGCAAGGTGGTCCGCCATTTCTGCAAGGCGTTTGCCGATCAGCGGTGGATCGTCTCGCCGTCGGGGTCCTGTTCGGCCATGTGCCGCGTGTTCTTCGGGCATGTCGAGCCGGACCAGGAAGTGGTGGGCGTCGGGCGGCGAGTGTTCGAGTTGACCGAATTCCTGGTCGACGTGCTGGGAGTGACCGACACGGGCGCCTCGTTCCCGCACAAGGTCACGCTGCACAACGGCTGCCACACGCGTCGCGAGCTCGGCGTGGTCAATCAGCCACTAGAGTTACTGGGGAACGTCCGCGGTCTGACCTATTGCGAGCTGCCCGAGATGGAAGAGTGTTGCGGGTTCGGCGGCACGTTCAGCGTGAAGATGCCCGGCGTGTCGCTGGCGATGGGTCGAACCAAGGTCGACAATATCCTCAAAAGCGGCGCCGACGTGGTCGTCACGCCCGACATCAGTTGCATGATGCACGTCGAAGGAATGCTGCGACGCGTGCCCGAGGCGAAGCACATTCGCGTGATGCA
>CAYYOX010000638.1:0-4317 GCA_964473065.1 uncultured Planctomycetaceae bacterium
TTTCGATGAATGGTTTGCACGTGTTCGCGTCGTTCGGCGAGCGGCAAATCTCGCGATAGCAAGAGGTCGGCAAAGCCCATAACGGCCGTCATGGGCGTGCGCAGCTCGTGACTCACATTGGCCAGGAACCGGCTCTTGGCCTGGTTAGCCGCCTCGGCCTCTTCCTTGGCTTGGGCCAACTCTTGTTCGGCCCGCTTTCGCTTGGTGATGTCTTCGGTGAATCCCTCAAGCAGGTCTATCGAACCGTCCTTGCTCTTGACACGCCGGTAGAGCAGCTTGACGTCAATCGGCTCTTGATCCTTTCGTCGAAGTTGGGTCTCGGTCGCTTGCCACTGGCCATACACTGAAGCTCTTTCGATAAGTTCTTCCCGAACCGGAGGATGCGGGTATAGGGTTTCTTGAACCCCCAGCTTATCCGCAAGAGAAATCAACTCCTCCGGGGATTCGTAGCCGAGCATCTCAGCAAGAGCCGGGCTTGCCTCGAGAAGCTCCCCGTCAAGGGTTGTCAAGGTGATTCCAAACGGGGCATTGTCGAAAAGGTTACGATATCTTTTCTCACTCTCCCGCAGTGCCTCATCGGCCTGCTTGTGTTCGTGGATGTCCTGAATGGAGCCGGACATTCGGACCGCTTTGCCGTCTTCGTTCCAAACTACCTGACCTCGTCCTCGGAACCAGCGATACGCTCCCGACTTGGTTCGAAGTCGATATTCTGTGTCGAAAGGCACATGCTCTTGGAGATGGGCACGTACCGCATCCTCCACTGCGGGCAAGTCGTCCGGGTGTAAGAATGCTCTGAAGTTCGTGATACTTGCAGGGACTTCCCCATCCTCGTATCCCAGCAGTTCGTACCATCGCGGCGACCACCATTCCTCATCTTTGCTAAGATCCGGCCAGTCCCACAGCCCGTCGTTGGTGCCGCGGACTGCCAGATCAAATCGTTCCTCGCTCTTCCGCAGCGCCTCCTCGGCCTGCTTGCGATCGACAAGGTTCTTCCACTGGTCCAAGGTCCGTTCGGCAATCCGGGGCATGTCGGCCAATGTCGTGGCCGATTTGACCACGTAGTCCAAGGCCCCCGCTTTGAGCGCCTTGACCACTTCGTCCTCGCTCCCTCGGGCCGTGATGACGATCGCGGGAAAAGGGAGTTCTTCACCGTGTGCCAGAAGCTCGCGGGCATGGCCGTCCGGAAGACGTAGGTCGGCGATCAGTAGGTCGGGGATTGACTGGGCCAGCCAAGCTTTGGCTTCCCCAATCGTTTGGACCACACTCAATCGCGTTTTCGGCGCCTTCTGCTTGAAGGCGTGGCGAATCAGTCCTGCGTGCGCCGAGTCGTCTTCCACCAGCAGGATGTTGGTAGTCTGGCTTTCGACGAGGATCTGCTTCGCTTCGACAGTTGCCATGACCGGTTCCTTGAAACTGGTTGGCCGTGTTTCCGTCCGACGCCGGGGGAGCCTTCCCGTCTAGCTCCCGTGGGAGTGCTCGCAGTTTAACGCGGTGACAAGGATTCTCCAACCCCCTATGGTGGCAAGTAGAATTCGGCGATTATCCCCTACGATACAAGGCACAGTTTGTCGAGCGTCTGCCATAAGCTATACTATCCGAAGAGCCCCCTGATCGGGGAGGTCTCGTGTCTGGAACCAGCGAAAATCGACCCTACAAGGAACACTACGCCATGGTCTCGCGTCATCAAGCCACTCGCCGAAACTACCATGTCCTGATAACCACGCTGCTGGCCGTCATCCTGATCGGAACGGTTTTGCCAGCTCTTGCTGCGGTCGGGGAGCAACTGTTCGATCCATCGCACGTGGCCAAGCTTCGCGGCGTCACTTCGGTCCAAATATCACCCGACGGGAAGCACGTCGCCTATACCATGGCCGTGCAGCGAAAACCCTTCGAGGACGACGACGGACCGGCCTGGGTCGAGCTGCACGTGGTCGACCCGCGTGGCAACTCGAGGCCCTTTGTGACCGGCAAGGTCAACGTCGGCCATGTGCGGTGGACGCCCGACAGTAAAGCCATCGCCTTTCTAGCGAAACGGGGTGACGATGAACATCGAACCCTATATCGCCTGCCGATCGACGGCGGCGAGGCCCGGCCGCTGATCAGCCTCGAAACGGACCTGCAACATTTCGTCTTCAGCCGCGACGGGCAACGCGTGGCCCTGTTGGCCAAGAAACCGATGCCAAAGCAACGCAAAGAGAATCGCGAAAAGGGGTTCAACCAGAAAATCTACGAAGAAGATTGGCGGCCGACCACACTCTGGATCGCCCAGGCCGACGGGTCGGGTGAGCCGAAGGCCCTGGAATTGGACGGCTCGGTGCGCGACGTTAGCTTCAATCCCGTACGCCCGCTGCTGGCGGTAGTCATCACGCCCACGCCGGCTGTGGACGACAGTTATATGTACAAGCGAATCTCCTTGGTCGATGCCGACACGGGCAAAGTGCTCGGGCGAGTCGACAACCAGGGTAAACTGGGGCAAATCGGGTTCTCGCCCGACGGCAAACATCTGGCCATCATCTCGGGCGTCGATATCCATGATCCCTACGAAGGACATCTGATGATCGCAACCGTGCCCGGCGACGGCTCACTACGCGACCTGACGCCCGACCTGAAGGCCCACGTCAGTGCGTTCGCCTGGAAAGACGCCCAAACGCTAACGTGGGTGGTCGCCCAAGGGACCGGGACGACCTTGGGCTCGGTGAACTTGGACGGCCAGAAGCAAATCACCGCCGAGATCGCCGCGCCCGTTTTTCGCGCCATGTCGCTCTCGGACGACGGCCGCACCGCAGCCCTGGTTGGCCACGACGCAAAGCATCCGACCGAAGTCTTCTGGTTGGCCGAAGGAAGCGATACGCCAAAACGGCTCACCCACAGCAATCCCTGGCTCGACGAAATGCGATTCGCCAAGCAAGAGGTCGTGCGATGGAAGGCACGCGATGGGTTAGAACTCGAAGGCGTGTTGGTCTATCCGCTGAACTACGAGCCGGGCCACCGCTATCCGTTGATCATGGCCGTACACGGCGGGCCCGAGTCGCATGTGCCCAACGGCTGGGTCACCAGCTACTCGATGCCCGGTCAGGTCGGCGCGGCACGGGGATTCGCCGTCCTTTATCCCAACTATCGCGGCAGCACGGGCCGCGGCGTCGAGTTCTCGAAGATGGGTCAGGCCGACGCGGCCGGCAAGGAGTTCGACGACATCGTCGACGCCATCGACCATCTGGCGGCCACCGGTCTGGTCGACAAGGACAAGGTCGGCATCACCGGCGGCTCGTACGGCGGCTACGCCTCGGCCTGGGGCGCCACCTACTATTCCGATCGCTACGCGGCCAGCGTAATGTTCGTCGGCATCAGCGACAACATCTCGAAGCTCGGCACGACCGACATCCCCGACGAAATGTACTTGGTCCACCACCTGAAACGGCTCTGGGAAGACTGGGACTACTTCCTCGACCGCAGCCCGATCCGCTACGTCCAGCGCAACCGCACGCCGACGCTAATCCTCCACGGCGACAGCGACCCGCGCGTCCACCCCTCGCAATCGCTCGAACTCCACCGCCACCTAAAAACCCTAGCCCAAGCCCCGGTCCGCCTAGTCTTATATCCCGGCGAAGGCCACGGCAACCGCCGCGCCGCCGCGAGATACGACTACAACCTCCGCCTACTACGCTGGATGGAGCACTATCTCCAAGGCCCCGGCGGTCCTGCACCTAATTTCGAGATCGACTACGGCAGAGAGAAGTCGGAGTGACTGAAGAAAGGGAACAGGAATGTTCTGCAGTAAACTAGCGATGAGGGTGGCTGGGGCATAGCGCAGCGGTGCCCCAGAGGCTCAAGAACTGGGGCTTCACTTCGTTCAGCCGCCAGCCACCCACGCCTGTTATCACGGGTCTTCTACAGGGCATACCTGTTCCCTTTTCTCTCTCCTATTTGATCATATGGCATCCCAAACAGGCACTTCCAAGAATGCTGAAATAGTTTCGGCGTCTTGTCGAAGTACGATCTCCTTTCCGTGATCAACCACATTGATACGCTTGCCGTTCTTTAGAACAAGGTTCAATTCATAACTATTGTGTATGCCACCATCTCCGCTTCCGCTGCAAACTTCGGAGATGAGCTGTAACGCATGAATCTCCTCAAGTTCAGCAAGATGCTTGATGACCGTCCTGTCAAATACGTCATCTGGTGCCTTACGCCCTTTCCAGAAATATCCCTTACGCTTGTCAAACACGATGGGAGCGGTACCGAAGTAGAACAGGCAGCCACCGAAGATCGTGAAGACAAAACCTATTGACAAGGGCAGGATCGCGTTCCTATCGAAGG
>CAYYOX010000639.1:0-412 GCA_964473065.1 uncultured Planctomycetaceae bacterium
GGTATAGACGGGTACGACCCGAGGCTCGCCCATGATCTGCTCTAAGGCGTCGCCGATGCGAGCACTGAGGCCGGGATCACCCGAAAGCGGGAGGGTTCCATCGGCGCCCAACTCCAAACTACCGCCATGATATTCGAGATCCTCGGCGGAGATGCCTTCGATGATTTGCCGAATAAGATCCGCCGTACTATTCTCGGCGCCGCCGATATCCACGGTCCCGAAGTTTCCCGGGGAGTTGACGTCCCCCGGGTAGAACGTGAGTTCGGGAATTCCGTCCGGACCGGGAGTGATCTGCCCTGTGTCTTCGTTCCATGTCCAATTGTCTTCCCCGAAGCCCGACCGAAGATTGTCCCAGCTTGGCACTTTCACTGCGATGAGGAGTATCCCCAGCTTTTCCTCCTTTCAAAGCGCA
>CAYYOX010000639.1:422-4314 GCA_964473065.1 uncultured Planctomycetaceae bacterium
TGACCCTGTGCGGTGCACCACTGCCGTCCCCGAAGGCCGACTGGAGATTGTCCCCGCTTGTCACTGTCGGTGCGATGGGGAGGATGCCCAGGTTGTCCCTGTGCGAAGGCGCCTCGAATCCGCTCATGTTCATGGCAACCGCGGCCACCGCCTTGGTTTTCAAGGGTATGCTGTTGATGCCGAATATGCGCGCAAAGAACATGGGCGTCTCGCCATTGACCTTGGCGCTGCGTCGGGTCCTGATGCGAATGGCATTCGGCTCGGTTCCGGTCTGCGTGAACGCTCGACTATAGAAATCCCATGTGCCGAACTGGACATCGTACCGACTGAGCCTGACGGGATCCCCGGCAGCCAGATGGAACTCGGAATACTTTTGGGCGGCACGGATCACGGCGTAATGTGTTCCGTTCACGTTGACCGACGCGGCCGAGATGGCAGCCGAATCGGCGGCTACCTGCAACTGGGTCCGCACCATCATCGCATAGCCGAAATCGACCGCCAGAGCCAAGATACCCAGCATCGCGACGATCAAGAATACGGACAACACCAGGATCGAGCCCCGGCGGCCTTTCGCTTGGAGTCTTTTCGGTAAACTGTTCATGGCAAACTCTCCTTCTGGGTGCATACAACAGGCGTGCAATCGTCCCGCGATCAGTCGCCTCGATGATGGCGTGCATCGGCACGTCTTGAACCGGCCGGCGCGCACTTACCTACGGAAGTTTGGGTCGGAAAATGATGCGAGTCAACCAAAGTCCACAGCGCCCGATCTCGTAAGACAGCGTTCGGACGAGATTCACTTTGCAGCAGCCGGTCCCATGCCGGGCCGCGCGACCCGCAAAACCGGCATCCTCCGAAGAATACGGCGCCATAAAAAGAACTCGCGAGTGACAGGACACAAGCCGACATAACAACCTCCTACGGTCAAAGGTTGTGAACTTCGGCAGCCCGGCCAACTCCCCAGCGAACCGTTCGCCAAGAGTCCCGCGGCTTTGCGTCCCGACCTCGCGATCGGTTTGCCTTTTCGGTTCTTCAGGCGGCCCGCGAATGCAGGCCTAAGGAAAAAACGCCCTCTATAGATTCCTTAGGTCACAAAGGGGCGTTAGTCAAGTTTTTCGACAAGCGAAACGGCGAGCCTGTTCGACCAAGTCTATGCCCGCCAACGAGTTCCACGCCGAAACTAAACGCCCGAAAATTTCACCCGGCTTGCCCTCGCCGATCCGGCGGCCTTCGAATCGCGTGACCGGAAGCAAACACAGCGGCGTACTGGCCAACAACACTTCGTCGGCCGAGCCGATCGCCTCGGGGAGCAGTTCGCGATGGTCCACAGGAATTCCCAGCTTTTCGGCCAACTCGACAATCACCGCCAGACTGATGCCGTGCAGAACCTGGTCTTCCGGCGGCGAAATCAGCCCGCAATCGCGGTTGTAAACCATTACATTGGCCGTCGAGGCCTCGGACACGAACCCCCGCTCGTCCAACAGCAGCGCCCGGGCGCCCGGCTCGATCTGGGCCGCACGTTGGTCGGCCAGGTAGTAGTGCATTCGACTGCGACATTTCAAGGTCGGCGGCCAGCACTGGGGCGAGACCTGCCGAATCTCCGTAGTCACCAGCGACTGCCCGATCGAGTATTTTTCGGCCCAAAGATGGAAAGGCAGCGGATAGGTGTGCATGCAGACGACCGGACCGCCGGGCTGCTCGAGTTCATACGCCCCGAGCATTCCGGGCGTGACGAAGATGCACAACCCCAAGTCGTCACCCGGCTCGAGCAGCGAATGGTTTCGGACCGCCAACTCTTGGGCAATCTCGGCAAACTCGCGGTCGGTTACCCTCGGCTCAATTCCAACGATCTGCAACGACTGTCGCAGCCGATCGAGATGCTCGTCGAGCCGGAACAGCTTGCCGCCGAACGTGCGCAATTGCTCCGTAACCGTCGCACCCAGGATGAATCCCGCATCACCCACGGGAACCGCGGCCTGGGACGCCGGGATCCATCGACCGTTGAGATAAGCTTCGGGTTGATCCATGCACGGTCTCAGGCGAGCTTTCGGGTTATCCCCTTAAGTCGACGCGGAATTCCTTGTCCATGATGCCGCGAATCACACCGGCCATGTGCGGCAATTCCTTGTTCAAATGGGCCCTGGCGTTGTGTACGGCCTCTTGTTCCGAGGCGCCTCGGACGGTGCATTCTGCCAAACCGACCTTCACGCGATAGGTCTTCTGCATGCCGGAATCGGAAGTCTCGTTCATAACAGTTCCTCTAAACTAGGCCGGAAAGATGGCCGCCATGCGCCTTGGGCATCGAAGCGGCCGAACCGGGGAAACCTGCCCCACACACTTCGTCCGTATCGGCAGTTCGACGAAAAAGCCTACAGAGGAAAGGAATCGCGCTGAGCTTTGCCGGTTTTGCGGATCAATCGGGGCTCTGTTAGCCCTCGATTGACAGAGCTCGACCGCTTATGCCAACAGCCGACCCACGCTTTCCAGCAGGCGGTCCATGGCGAACGGCTTGCGAATGTAGTCGTCCACGCCCAGCATTTCGGCATAGGCCTTGTGCCGGCTGCCTTCGTTGGCCGTGATCATGATTACCCGCATCGGGATCGGCCGCGTGCGTCGGAGCTTTTCGAGAACCAGAAAACCGCTCCGCTTGGGCATCATCATGTCGAGAATCACCAGATCGGGATCTTCCCGCTCGACCAGGGCCAAACCCTGATTGCCGTCCCGCGCCACCACGATTTCGTAGCCGGAAGCCTCCAACGCAATCCGCATCGACTCGACGATCTCCCGATCGTCGTCGACCAGCAAGATCCGTTTCGACTCTTTGTTGCTCTTTTTCTCAGTATCGGTCATGTTCGCTCTACCCTCCAAACGGGTTACAGGTGTGCATTGATGCCCTCTATGAACCTGCAATTAGATCGGCAATATACCATACGTAGTCCAGATCCATCGAGTTTGCAAGGGCCCAGTCCGGCGGCATCGCGACAGTTCTTTCCTATCAAGAGAGATACGTAGGGTGGGTCGACGCACGAAGACCCACGCGAATTGGGGCAAGGGCAAGGATAAGAAGGTCTCACGCAAAGGCGCGAAGACGCAAAGAAAGAGAGTCGGATACTTCCTAACTTTTCTTTGCGTCTTCGCGCCTTTGAGTGAGACATGTTCATTTCACCCTCGCTATACGTCCTACGAAGATCCCCAGAATTCCCAAGTCCTATTTGGATTCACACGGATCGGCGATTTGGCCCTCTCGCAGCGAAATGGTCCTCCCGGCTGCTGCGGCGGCCTGTTCTTGATGGGTCACCAAGACGACCGTGCCCCCCTGATCGTGAAAGTCAGCCAACATCGCCAAAACGGCCGACGCACTGTCCGGATCGAGGTTGCCGGTCGGCTCATCGGCCAGCAGCAAGGGCGGCCGGTTGACCAGCGCCCGAGCGATGGCCACCCGCTGCCGTTCCCCGGCGCTGAGTTCGCCCGGTCGATGCCGCAATCGCTCGGTTAACGCAAACTGCCCGAGCAAATCCTCGGCCCGATTGCTGGCGGCGGCATGTTCGCCGGGCAGGGTTGCCGCGAGGACGTTTTCCCACACGTTCAAATAGGGCAGCAAGTGGAACATCTGAAAGACGAACCCGATCTTCTGGGCGCGAAAGCGGGCCAACGACGCCGGTGACATCCCCAAAAGCTCCTCGCCGGCCACCCGGACATGCCCGGCACTGGGTGTGCCCAGTCAGCCGCTCAGCGCCAGCGATGTCGACTTGCCGCGCCCGCTGGGGCCCCGAACGGCCACGAACTCACCCGGCTCGATGTAGAGCGTGACTTCCGAGAGCGCGCTCAGCGGCCCGTTCGACGTTCGGTATACCTTGCTCACATTTTGCAAATGAATCATTGCCGCTCAGTCTGG
>CAYYOX010000640.1:0-4308 GCA_964473065.1 uncultured Planctomycetaceae bacterium
CCCCTGAGAACCAACCTCTCCACCAAGCCCTCGCAACCGGATCGTGACGCGGTAGGACTTACCGCACAGGCTGGCCCTTTTGCGTATGAGCTGGTTTTCGGGCGCCTTGTCTTGTCACGCCATCGGGTTTCGCCTATACGGATGACGTGTTGCCGCGAGCGCGCAAACGCGGAGGGAGGGCCGAGTCGCCATTTCCAAGCATGCGAATGTCTGGGATTCCATAGCCCCCGTCTATGCTGGTCTTATCCAGAATGATCCTGCATAGGTTCTGGATAGACGCAGTAACCTCTTGTCACGGCGCAACATAACGGTGTCTTCCACCCAACGGCTCGCCATGGGATGTGCCGGCGCCGTATTACAGATTTCCTCGGCGGCCAGGAGAGGCGGACCCCAGTCCTTGGGCAGGTTTGCGGCGTTTCTAAGGTGGAGTCCAGTGGTCGATTGGCCAATCCCGATATTGCCCCCAAGAAAACCGGAATCCGCGCCGCGGGGCGATCCTAACCCTGGGATCGCACCGCCTCAGCAAACGTCCCTGGGTCAATGGCGCGACAGAGCCCGTTGAGCTGGCCGTGTTTGATCTTCTTGTCGTGCTGGAGGCGTCCAACAACTATTCCAGGATGAACACCGACGCTTCGTGCAAACCGTACGAGCGCGGTTCTTGAAAGGGATGTCTCAGCCAGAAACCGGTTCAGCGATTTCTGAGGTATCAAGAGATCTGCTGCAAACCGATTGGCCTGTTCCTCTTCTACGTCGCCTGTGAACTTCTCTGAATCTACGAATACCTGTCGTTTACCGTGAAGCATGATGTGCGCTGCTTCGTGGAAAAACGTAAACCAAAACACATCTTCCCGTCTGTAACGCAGACTCAGCTGAATAAGGGCCTTGTCTTTTGAAAGCCAACGGGTGGCTCCGTTCGCTCTTGCCTTCGGCATCAATGGGACAACCACAACGGCAACACCGGCGTCCGAACAGCTTTTCTGAAGCTCCTTGAAAACCCTGGTCAGGGGTTCCTGTGTGAGTTCTCTAACCGCAATCAAGGCCTCACGAAACAAATCTCGATCGAATGGCTTGCAGGAAACCGCCTGGGCTTCAAACTCTCCCCTGCGCAGCCAGGCCGTAAGAGCCCCGGTTTCAACATTGAATGCAGGCGAAATCCGAAACGAGGCCGCTGCAGATTCGATGACCTCTTCCCACCGGCTTGGCGAAACCACCCCAAAGAAATTCAGGACCTCTCGTAGTTGCTCGACTTTGTCGGAGCACCTCTTGACCCAACCCTCCTTGATCATCGCTTTGTAGGGCACCCTATCAAGCCAACCGATATGTTCGATCAAGCGATCCTGTTCTTCGATGCGCGCTAGGTTTTCCCTGTAGTTTCGCTCAAGGTTGTTCCAGAACGCCGCTGGGATCCCGAGCACTCGTTCCAGCTGTAACGCTGTTTCGGGCGTGATTGCCGCCTTACCTTGCACTATTTCGTTGATGGTCTTCTTCGGTCTCCCAGTCCGTTCAGCGAGGTTTGCTTGGGAGATTCCTCTTTCGTCAAGGACCTCCTGAAGGGTATCGCCGGGCAACGAAACGAAGTCGGGTTCGAATTCGTTTGTGGCTGTCCTACTCATGGTAGTTCTCCACTTCCAGGATGCGTATGGCGGTCACAGCATCCCAATCAAGGCCACCATCCTCGAGCGCTGGAGGAGGATCCTCCGCCGGCTCAAAGATCAGCCTGAAGGGGCCATCGAGAGCAATTGCGAGTGTCCCCTTCCGGTCACCTGACAACTCATGGCAATTCCCGGGAAGCGTTTTCATGACCGCCAAACTCGGGGCTGCTTGAAGCTGAAAAAGCCGACGCTTCAGGATCTTGCCCCGTTCGGGGCCATGGGTTTTCATGATTGCTTTGGCTTGGGTGTAGTTTTTCCGGAGCTTGGAGGACTTGAACTGAATTTCCATGCAACCCCGTTTTCAAAATAACATTAACCCCAAACGTTAACATTGTCAAGCGACGCATGCTAAGATAAAGAAAGAGCGAGGGTCAGCGGCCACTGACCCTCGCGAAGACAATCACCCGCGCACGGGCGAATGCGCAACCTCATTGTACCGCGCGGGTCGAGGAAAGGAGAGAACACAATGGCGAAGTCGACCCGCAAGAGCGGATCACGTTGGTCACAAACAGACGTCACCACGCTTCGGACACTGGCGAAGAAGAACACACCGACTCGAGTCATCGGCTTTAAACTGGGCCGAACCGAGAACGCGGTCCGCACCAAGGCCAGCGAAACCGGCGTCAGCCTCAAACCCACGAACCAATCGCCGTACAATCGGCGCAGGTAGCTTTGGGCGGAGGATGGTGGCCGACAACCTCTGCCCTTTTTCAATGTTTCCTCACTCCTCAGCCCTCCGCAGAAGGCTGATCAAGTTGCCGAGCCACGTTCAATCTTGGCCAGCCACCTCAAAGCCTTGCCCACCGTCCACCGATCGACCCCGAGTCGGCGTCCGATCTCCGACTGACTGAGCCCAAGCTCCTGGAGATGCTTGGCCTTCGACGCGATTCTTTGATAGACCGGTGCCGGCCTGATCTCGAGGATGGGTACCTCAATCGGCATGGCGGCGCTGGTTCGAATTCTTCGCGTTCGCGTCCACCATTTTTCTTCGAAACTCCGTTTCGAAGAAAAATGTCACGGCGTAGCCAAAGGCGAAGCCGGGCATACGCCGTCCACGCCATCTATGGAGTACATAGAATGGCAACCTTCCACTACGTCTATATTCTTGAAAGTGAATTAGATCCTCGCCGCCACTAGACGAGCCGCACGAACGACGTCGAAGACGTATCAGTGATGGTGCCACTTGCCTTCCAATAGGGCGAGGAGAGCGTCAAGGCTCCGCTCGAAACACTGCCTCACCGCTGGGACCTCGTATTTTCCGCCGGCAGCTGCCATAATTCTCAGATGGTCGACGCTCCTTGGGTAGATGGATGGCAAGAGGATTATCCGTGCGTCTTCACACCCGAACTCACGAAGGACAACTGCCAGTATCTAACTTCGCTACTTGGGGATAGCTGGATTGAGAAACGGAGTCAGCGGCAGGGTGGGACGCACCCTCTCACCTCGATGTGGCTGACGCGTGGCTCCGGTTCTTATATTCGGCTGAACGCGTTGGCCGAAGACTGCAAGCTACTTGACGGGAAGCCTGGATTCGACACTGCCCTGAAAAACCTGCTGCGCACCCCTCAGTTTCACCCGTCTCTTCATGTCCTGCATAGCGCAGCTCTGTTCGAGAGATCCAGGCCGGGTTCCGTGCTCGAGCTTGAGCCCTCGACGAAGGGTCGATCCCATGACTTCACTGTGGCGGACAGGACAGTCGAATTATCGATGGAAGCCAAATATCTTCAGGATTCAGCAAAGTCCAGGGGGTTTGGGGCCTGGGCTGTCTCGTGTCTGAAATCGATGAAGAGCGGCCTTCCAAATGATGATTATCTTCCCCAAGTTTTCATCGTGATCAAAGACGTTGATTCACTGCCGTCGTCAGACGAGCTCTTGTCTCAGACATCCAGAGCGATTAGGGCATCCTCAGGCGCCATTTCGGCGATACGAAGAGAAAGCCACAACATCTTCATCGAGCCGGCCCCCGAAGTTCAGGATCATTTCTCGCGGTATTTGTCTTTTCACTTCTTGTGCCCAAAGGGAAAGAACGAGGACGATCGCGTCCTCGAGAGGGTTAGAAGAGCTTCGAAACAACTCGCTCCATCAGATCGGCCGGGACATACCGGCATACTGATTCTGGGGATCACCGAAATGCAGAACCCGCATGAAGTCGCCACCTTGATCTCGAGGGGTTTCCAAAGGCAGAAGTACCGAAATATCTCAAATGTCATGCTCCTGCGCTGTGGTGATGACTGTCGACGACCAAAGGCTGGTTTCCTCGACTTGCTCAGCATGTTCAGCAACCCAAACGCGCACCGTCCTTTCAACGGACCGTTTCACATGCGCCCGATTAGCGGGTATGCAGACCTCTTTCTCAATTCTCCGGATTTCGGTGGGGTTCCCGCCTATCGCTACTCGGAAACTTCCGCGACGGTTAAAAAACTCGGAGGAGGATTCAACATCCCAAACATCAGAACGCTCACCCCTGAGATGCTCACATAGAATCCTGGCCCTACATCGGTGTCACAACCCCTCGCTGTCATAATCGTAATGCTCAGACTTGCGGTGCGAACTCGCACAGGGATGAGGCATCTATGATCGAAAAACCCAAAGGCGGTTTCCCCAACGCCGCACAACTCGAAATAATCGAGAAGCGAGATGGCGCGTTGCTCGTTCT
>CAYYOX010000641.1:0-4302 GCA_964473065.1 uncultured Planctomycetaceae bacterium
GGCTTTACACGACATGGTCCAAAAGCGCCGGCCGCAACTCCGCATCGTGGCGACCGACAACCTGGCCGAGGCACTGGCATGGTGTTGGGAACGTTCGCGGCCGGGCCATGCGATAGTGCTTTCGCCCGCGTGTGCCAGTAGCGATCAGTTTCGCGATTTCCGCCACCGCGGCGAGACGTTTGCCGAATTGGTGCGCATTTTAGCTGATCCGCGTAATCGTTAACTATCCAAAACGGTATTGGCAATAACAAAGCCTTGGTCTTTCATCCCGTCGGTCCTATTACCCGGTCATAATAGCTGTCCGTCAATTTTCCGTGAATGATTACCAAAAGACCAACTCCTCATTCCCCTTTTCCTCCATTCCCTTTTTTCCTTGTTGCAAATCATCGGCGGTCTGATTGGCAAAGTTTGCGCAGCTTAACTGTTGGCGTTTCACCTTGCGAAGCGGCAAAGTCGGCCGGCCGATAGCTTTTGCCCGTCAAACTTTCCCTAGTCGGTTTTGTCATTCGCCATTTGTGCTTTGTCATAGATGAATTGGGCCGAAATGGCTTGCCCGATGTGTCCTGTGGTGTATGCTTTCGGCGCACCACAAGCAGACAAGGGGAGAGAGCCATGCCTAGAATCGCCGCCGCCGCTGGTGTTTTCGTTTTGATCGCCGGCTCGATCGCGTTCAATATCTTTTGGCACCCGATTGTTTGGGATTCGGTGGGGCCGTCGTCCCATCTTCCGCAATCGCAACAATCGGATCCCGCGCAAGATGATTCCTTGGCCACTTCCGACGACTGGTCCAAGCCGTCGCCGTCAAACGTCACGCCATCGAACGCGACGTTATCCATGTCGGGGAGCAATTATTCTTATTCATCCTATAATAACTCTGCCGACGACGACTCTTCTGATTCGTCCTATTCCGGTTCCTATTCAGCGAAGTCCACCTCTTCCACTTCAACTTCCTCTTACAAACCGTCGTCCTACGGGAGCGATTCCGGCGGCGGTTATGAATATGGGTCAAGCGGATCCAAGAGTGCGTCTACAAAGACCAACGACTACAAGAGTTCGGCAGCGACCGAGGACGCCGACGAGACGCACGACGCTTATGGCTACAGCGACGGCCACGATACGGATTCGTCCAATCAATACGGCGCATGGAGTGTCACGCCGTCGGCCAACGAGGAGTCCTCTTCCAAGTACGGCTCGACCAAGTACGGTTCATCTTCCGGATACGGCGACACGACGGACGAATCGAGGTTTGGCAAGGCGTTGGTACGTGTCGTGCGCGTCACGGGCAGCGAGAAGGAAACGGACCGGAGCGCTGAGGTTCGCCGCTTGCCGCGGGTGGATGACGACGCTTGGGCTACCAACGGGTACGACTCGTTTGCCGGTCCGGCGCCGACCTATCCGACCACGGGAATCGACTGACTTTCACAGCAGCACGGAGATAGCGACGATCGTTCAGACCAAGAAGGCTTGGAGCCAGGCGTTTTCTCCCGTCTTCATTCGATTTACGCCGAGGAATTCTATTTTGAATCCCGCCTCCAAGAAGGCGGCCATCCACCACTCGGGCTCCTTCACGGTCAAGTGAAGCGGTTGCCCTAACACATGGGGGCCGAAATTATCCGGCGTCAGGGCGATGACGAGGTAGCAGAGCTTCCGGGTACATCGGCGGAAATTGCTGAGCACGGCAGGGACATATTCGGTCGGGATATGTTCCATGACGTCGGTGCAGATGATCGCGTCATATTCGTCGCAGAAATCGTGCGGATCCCAGAGGCATCCGACCTTAAGGATCTCGTCTTGGATGTCGCGGAAGAAGGGGTCCAGACAATTCGAGGCGATATCGAAACCGCGAACGTCGAACTCGTTGCCGTACTCCAAAATGAATCGCCGTATGAGTTTTCCGCTGCCGCACCCGGCGTCCAAGATGGTCGAGACGCTGTGTTTTCGAAGCTTTTCGATCAAAGGGATGTTGTCCAGCACACATTCCCCCTGCGAAGCGGTCCGATAGTCTTCGATATTCCAGATCTTCTCGTACTTCGCTTTCTCTCGATCAGAATCGCTGATCGCGGCGGTTCTCGCTCGAGGGTCAACCGTTGCTTGGTTGTCGGACGTGTCACGACTGAGGCCCTTCAGTTCATTTGCAGCGCGCCGGAAAACGGGCGCCCACTCGCCGGGTTGCGGTTGTCGTAGCAGCCGAAGGCTGGGATACCAGGGCGTATCTTCTCGATCGAGCATCCATCGCCAGTCGGGTGGCGTGGGTAACAGGACCCAGGTCGGGATACCCAGCGAGCCGGCCATGTGTACGGTGGAATTGTCGATCGAGATGACCAGATCCAATGCGCTGATCTGTGCCGCGAAGTTGTTCATGTCTTTCAGCGGATCGGCGTCTGCCCAGTCGTGGATTTGTACGCCTAAGCTTTCACGGGCTTCCTCGATTTCCTGGCGGCAGTCTCCGTACTGCAGGTTGATGAAATGGACGCCGTCGACGGCAAACAAGTCGCTCCAGCGATCGAGCGTCGACGAGCGAACGCGCCGAGTCGCTGTCTGGTGTCCGCCTCGCCAGGAAATACCCACTTTCAATCCCGTGCCCAATTCGGTAAAACGCGATTGCCATTTTTCGTGAAGTTCGGCGTTGGGTTGTAAGAAGCTTTCTCGCTGGGGGAATGCGTCGAGGTTCGCCCGGAGATAACGGGGCAGACTACCTAGCCCCGCCTGTAGGTCAATGTCCGGCAGACATCCCGACTCGTCGAGCATCGTATCGATCGGGCGCGCAAGGACTGTTGCCTTAGGGAACGAGCGGGTAAACAGGGGGACCAGTCGCGGATCGCATTCGACGAGACATTCGGCCGCCTGATCGATGATCTCCGGCAGACATTGGGCAAACATGATCTCGTCGCCGACCCCTTGTTCGGCAAAGACGAGAATTCGTTTCCCCGCAAGCGGCGAACCGTCCCACTCGGGATGAGCAAAGTCCCGCTCGCGAGCCTCCGTTTCCCATCGCCACTCGTAGTTCTTCCACCCGTTCTCGAAGTCACCCTGCAGAAGTTGGTAGAGTGCGTAGTTCCAATTGGCATGATACTCGGGATTCAGTCGCAAGGCATACTCGTAGTGGTATCTGGCGCCGTCGAGATCGCCATGCTCGTACAGAATTGTCGCCAAATCGTTGTGGGCGGCAATGCAATCGGGATCCAACTCGAGTGCGCGTTCGTAACACGCTTTGGCCTCATCGAGTTTTTCCTGGCGTAGCAGTACGTTACCCAGGTTGTAATGGGCCTCGATGCAGTCAGGGTTGAATTCCAGCGTCCGCCGGTAGCACGCGACCCCTTCGTCCAAATCCTTCTTCTTTGCGTTCTCTCCCATGCCTCTGGCCACGCCCAGGTTGTTGTGGGCGTCCGCGTTAGCGGGGTCGAGTTCGATGGCCCTGTGGAAGCACGCGATGGCTTCGTCCTTTTTGCCTTTCGTGTGGAGGATGATACCCAGGTTGCTGTGGGCCTCCGCAAAATCGGGGTCGAGTTCGACGGCCCTGCGGAAACACTCGCCGGCGGCGTCCATCTCGCCGTTCATGCGCAGCGCCGTGCCCAGGTTGTGGTGCAGTTTGGGGCTGTCCGGACAGCTCGGCAGTGCCTTGCGGCCAGCTTCGATCGCTTCGGCAACTCGGCCTAACTCTTGAAGAGCTTGATTCTGATTGATCGCCGCTTCGGCAAGCCGAGGATTGATCGCCAAAGCCCGGCAAAAAGCATCTACGGCTTCCTCGTACTCTCGCTTCAGGAGCAGTACGTTTCCCTTCCTCAGCAATAGGTTTCCCAAGTTGTTGCGGGCTTGGGTATGATCCGGGGAGATCCGAACCACCTGCTGATAGCCCTCGATAGCCTTGTCGAACTCTTCTTGTTCACGATAGAGGTTGGCCAGATTGTACAACGGGTCGACGAATTGCGGATCTAGCTTGATCGCCCGTTGGTAATGCTCGATGGCTTCCTCGAAGTTCTCTCGCTTCTGAAGCGCATCTGCAAGGTTGTTGTGCGCGATCGTGTAGTTGGGCCTCGCCTTGACGGCCGAGCGATACGCGGCGACGGCTTCCTCGAACCGTTCCAGCAAGCCGAAGGCGACTCCCAGGTTGTAATGGGCCGAAGCATCGTCCGGCCTAACTTGCAACGCGCGCCGAAAACAGTCGATCGCCTCCTCGAGTCGCCCCTGGCCGGCGTAGAGGCTACCCAAGTCGAACTGCGCGTCGGCGTATCCGCAGTGCTGAGAGTCGATTCGCAGAATCTGTCCACAGATTTCGTCGGCCTGTTGCGGCTGGCCTGCCTG
>CAYYOX010000642.1:0-4299 GCA_964473065.1 uncultured Planctomycetaceae bacterium
GGCCGGTGTGATGGGGCTGCTGGTCGGGACGCTAACCTGCGGGTTCTGCTTGGCAGTATTTATGGCCAACGCCGGCGGCTCCTGGGACAATGCCAAGAAGTATATCGAGGCCGGCGCCCATGGCGGCAAAGGCACCGAAGCCCACAAGGCGGCCGTCGTCGGCGATACCGTCGGCGATCCGTTCAAGGATACCAGCGGGCCCAGCCTCAACATCCTCATCAAGCTGATGAGCATGGTCAGCGTCGTGGCCGCCGGACTGATCGTCCGCTACAGCCTAACAGCCATGGGCATTTTTTAAGCCGCCGGCAATTTCGAAAAACCCAATACCGGGGCCCTTGGACCAAGGGCCCCGTTTTTTTGCGCAATCGCTACCGTTTAGCGAGTTTCGTTTAGCGGTCGGGCTTGCCCGACGTTTTTTGAACCCCGCGCAAACGCCACCCCCTCACAAGTGCCGCATCCGCCCTTGGTGTTTTTCACCAAATCAGATATACTATCCCTCGGGCAAGGGAACAAATGAGGAGGGACTGGTCATGCGATGGTCTTTTCGCGTTGGGTCGATCTTCTGCGGTGCGTGCTGTGCCGCCATGCTGTGCTGTCCTTTGAGTGTGACGGCTGCCGAGCCGGACTCGGCCGCGTCGGGGGAACCGCTGGGGCTGTTTGCGGCCGTCGAACAAGGCCGGCTCGAAGCCCGGTTGATTGCCAAGGATTCTAAGCGCTGCAACCTGTTGCTTAAGAATCTTTCAGATGTTCCGCTCTCGGTCGAATTGCCGACGGCCTTTGCCGGAGTGCCCGTGTTGGCACAGTGGCAAGGCATCGGCAACAATGGAAACAACGGCAACAACGCGCCTCAGCAGTTGGGCGTGGGTGTCGGCCCGCAGAGAAACCGCCGGATGAACCCCATGATGAATCTTCCTGGGCAAAACCGGCAAGGTCCCAACTTGGGGAACCCGCCGCTGTTCGGCCGCCCGATGTTCAACATCCCGCCG
This sequence comes from uncultured Planctomycetaceae bacterium, assembly GCA_964473065.1. Lineage (GTDB taxonomy): Bacteria > Planctomycetota > Planctomycetia > Pirellulales > Thermoguttaceae > CAYYOX01. The sequence goes on from CAYYOX010000642.1 coordinate 987, forward strand.
GAGAAGGTGCTGAAGTTGAGGTTGCCGGCCGTTTGTCTGGACCATGGCCACCCCAATCCGCGCGCGGCGATCCCCTACGAGATCAAGCCGCTGTCCGATTGCACGAAGAAGCCGGGCATCGCCGAGTTGTGCGCGATGCTGGGCCGTAAAGAGCTCGACCAGCGCGTCGTCCAGTTGGCCGCGTGGCACATCAACAACGGCGTAAGTTGGAAGGATCTGGCCGCCAAGCGTCGCGAGTCGACGCTCCCCGCGCCGCCCACTTACAGCCAAAAAGAGATCGACGCCGCCAAGGAAGCGGTCGCGGACGCACGAAAGGCAGCCAAAGAGAACGAAACGGCCGCCCGAGAAACCGCCGTCTCGTACAACCGGTAAGCGACGATCACTATCCGCTTAACCGCCGGCGGTACGGCGGTGCCCCGTCGTTTAGCATCCGCCGGCACGGCGGTTTGACGCAGAGATACCCCCTGTCCGCAAAGTCGCCGTACCGGCGACTGCTAAACGGTTTCGTGGCCCAATTGTGTTTTCAGATGGCGAAGCTGGCGTTGCAGGTCGAGCCGTTCGGCCTGCCATGCCAGGGTCTGCTCGCGATGGGTGGCTTCCTGTTGTTTTAGCCGTTCTTCCCGGGCAATCAGTCGCTGGGCCTGTTGGTCGAGTTCTTCCTGGCGACCGGCGGCCCATTGCTCGAGCTGTTGTTTGTCCGAGGTTAGTTGCTTGTGGTGGTCGGCCAGTTGGGTACGAATGGATTCCAACTCGTTCTTCTGCCCGGCCAACTCGGCCTGGGTCGACCGATATTGATCGGCCAGCTTGTTGCGGATTCGTCCCAAGGATCGCGTCAAGGTGGCCGGCGGCGCGGCGCCGGAAAGCTGCACCCAAAGCTCTTCCGTGGCCAGGCGGATCTCCAACGTTTCACGTTGCATCCGCTGCAACTCGCCGCGGAGCGACTTCAGCGCGCCATGCAATCGGTCCACATGCTCGGCCCGACGCTGCACGGCCTGGCTCTGTCGCTTGACTTCGGCCATGGCCTGCTGGTGTTCGTGCGCGAGTTGTTCCCCTCTGGCACGATGTTGCTGCTCGAGTTCCTTGCGAAAGTCGGCCAATTCCCGTTGAAGGTTGCAGACCTCCGCTTCGGCCGAATCCTGTTGTTCTGCTTGCAGTGGTTCGATGGCCGGGCGTCGACTCTCCAAGGCTGCCTCGACCGCGGCCAAACGGTCCAGTCGCTGCCGCGCTTGTTGCTGTTGTCGAATGAGCCCTCGGCGGCGCTGGGAGAGTTCGGTATCGCCTTCGGCCAGCCAAAGCCGGGCCGTGCGCATGTCGCGTTCCAAGCTGGCCGCCTGAGCGTTCAGTCGGGCTTCGCGATGGTCGAGCTCCTCTTGACGCCGATCGAGGTATTCGCCCAGTTGCCGGGCCTGGGTATCGAGTGGTCCGGTCTGGATCAACTCGGCCGGTTGCGGAACATCAGAAGCGGCCTCAACAGGGTTTTCCTGGACGTTACTCGGATGGGCCGCATCGATCCGGTTTTCTCGCGGCGGGAGAGTTGCGGGCGTTTCTCGGGCCGCCCGCTCGGCACGGGTTTTCTGCTGGGCATGGGCCTCGGTGGACGAATTGGCCATTTCGGATCAACTTCGGGGCCTAAGGACGCACTGCTTGCGCAACCGGCAAGATTGCGCCACCTTCTTTAATCGGCATATCCCCTCAGTAAGTCCATCCGAAACGGATCGTGCTTACGCAGCCGCCTCAGTTTACCTGCCTTAGCAGCAGATTGATCATACGCCGTTTAGAAACCTAGCCCGGATTATTCATGGATTTGTAGCTGGGGCGAAGACCGTTATTGTTCATGTCGGTCTTCGGCTGTGGTTTCCTCGCCGCAGAAACTTCGCGGCGATTTGGCGGGCGAAGCCCACTTTCCTGCGGACGCCAAGATGCCCAGGGTCGAGTATAACCGGCGTCCGAAGGTGATGCAATTAGCAACCACCGGCGGCCAGGAGAACTGCAAAGTCGGGAGTGGAAAAAGGGGACTGGCTCCGAGCATAAATGGATGCCAAACCCGCCGGAAATCTCTCCGGCTCGGTGCCTGTCCCCCTTTTCCACGGCCAGCAGAAACGGAGGTCTGTCAGCCCTTTCGGTCGAAGGGGGTTGCCTGTGACGGTCACGTAATGCGACAATAGGCGTATTCACTCGGATCGCCGCCTTGAGGAGGCCCTTTTATGACCAACAAAGATCCATCGGAAAAGAGCGGGATCCAACGGCGCTCGTTTCTGACGCAATCGGCGGCCGGCGCAGCGTTGATCGGCGGCGCAAGCGTTACGACCCGGGCTGAGGAACCGGTGTTGCCAGCCGGGTTTCGTGAACGACTGCTGCAGTGCCTCGGCGGCCCGTGGCCCGAGCTGACCGAGTTGCGGCCTAAGGTTCGTGAGACAATCGTCAAGGACGGCTACCGTATCGAATCGCTGACCTACGAGTCGGAGCCGAACGATCCGATCCCGGCCATGCTGTTGGTGCCTGATGGCGTGGATGCAAATCATCCGGCCCCGGCCGTGGCGGTATGGCATCAACACAACGGCGAGTATCAGTTGGGCAAGAGCGAGGCGGCCGGTCTGGCGGGCAATCCCATGCACCACACCGGCGTGGCCTTGGCCAAGGAAGGATACGTCGTCCTATGCCCCGACGCCCTTTGTTTCGAAGAGCGGCAGAACGAACATCTGGCCGGCGGCAACTTCGAACGGTTTGAATTCTTGCGTTACGTGGTGGCGGGCAAGTGTATGGCGTGGAAGAACATCCTCGACATGCGGCGGGCCGTCGATTACTTGTGCTCCCGACCCGAGGTGAACAACGACCGCATCGGCTGCTACGGCCATTCGATGGGATCGACCCACACCTGGCTGGTCGGACCGTGGGAACCGCGTCTGAAGTGCTTGGTGGGCAATTGCTGCCTGCCCACCTACGCCGCGATCCATCGCACGCACATTCTGCACTGTTTCCCAAACTTCATTCCCGGGCTTTTCCAGTACGGCGACACACCCGACGTCGCCGCGCTGATTGCCCCGCGTCCGTTGCACCTGAACTTCGGCGAAACGGACGACGGCAGCCCGATCCGAGAAGTCCGGCAAGGCATCGAGACGATCGCCGAAGCATACGGCCGGGCCAATGCCGCGGAGAAGTTTAGTCACTATATCGAAGAAGGTTCCGGGCACATCCTTTCCGACCAGATGTGGAAGCGCACCCGTCGGTGGTTTGCCAAACATCTTCGGTCTTCCTAGGACTTGTAAAGGAATTACTTCCCGATTTCGGAGTTCAGCCGTTTAGCCGTCGCCGG
>CAYYOX010000643.1:0-4287 GCA_964473065.1 uncultured Planctomycetaceae bacterium
TCAGAGGAAGGACGGGCTAAGTTCGTGCCAGCAGCCGCGGTAAGACGAACCGTCCAAACGTTATTCGGAATCACTGGGCTTAAAGGGTGCGTAGGCGGTCCGGCAAGTTGGGTGTGAAATCCCTCGGCTCAACCGAGGAATGGCGCTCAAAACTGCCGGACTTGAGGGAGACAGAGGTGAGCGGAACTTGCGGTGGAGCGGTGAAATGCGTTGATATCGCAAGGAACACCAGTAGCGAAAGCGGCTCACTGGGTCTCTTCTGACGCTGAGGCACGAAAGCTAGGGGAGCGAACGGGATTAGATACCCCGGTAGTCCTAGCTGTAAACGATGAGCACTGGGTTGGAGGCTCCTCCATAGGCTTCCTGCCGTAGCGAAAGTGTTAAGTGCTCCGCCTGGGGAGTATGGTCGCAAGGCTGAAACTCAAAGGAATTGACGGGGGCTCACACAAGCGGTGGAGGATGTGGCTTAATTCGAGGCTACGCGAAGAACCTTATCCTGGATTTGACATGCACGGATTAACTCTGTGAAAGCAGAGCAACGCTCTTTGAGTGGAACGTGCACAGGTGCTGCATGGCTGTCGTCAGCTCGTGTCGTGAGATGTCGGGTTAAGTCCTTTAACGAGCGAAACCCTTGCCGTTAGTTGCCAGCGAGTAATGTCGGGGACTCTAGCGAGACTGCCGGTGTTAAACCGGAGGAAGGTGGGGATGACGTCAAGTCCTCATGGCCTTTATGTCCAGGGCTGCACACGTCCTACAATGGCGCGCACAGAGGGAAGCGAACCCGCGAGGGCAAGCAAATCCCAAAAAACGCGCCCCAGTTCGGATTGCAGGCTGCAACTCGCCTGCATGAAGCCGGAATCGCTAGTAATCGTGGGTCAGCATACCACGGTGAATGTGTTCCTGAGCCTTGTACACACCGCCCGTCAAGCCACGAAAGTGGGGGGTCGACGAAGTCGCTGAGCTAACCCGTAAGGGAGGCAAGCGCCGAATCGAAACTCCGCGATTGGGACTAAGTCGTAACAAGGTAGCCGTAGGGGAACCTGCGGCTGGATCACCTCCTTTCTAAGGATAATTAGAACGGACAGGTGGCGACACCTGTTCGATATGATTATGGAGCCAGCTCTTGAACTTGATTTGAGGTCAAGTCACTATCAGTCAAAAACAACTAGGCCCGGTCGGAAATTCGTTTCCGGCCGGGTCTTTTTCGTGCGCCGTTGTTCGCGACCCCCGATCGTCGCTTCATGAGTTATGTGGGGTGCGTGCAACTGCGTATGTAGGGTGCGTGAAACGCACCAAAATCAAGAAACCCGGTTTGCCGATACATCTGGTGCGTTTCACGCACCCTACTCGGCTTGGCTTCTCTGGCAAGTCACTCCTCAATAATTGCAGGCCGTTCCGCCGTGTGGTATATTGACGGAACAAATGATGCCCAGCATTGATCCTGGATAGACGGTCGTCTGGCGGAGCCTTCACCGTAAGGCTTTTCGGGCAGACGCTGTTTAGGGGGCGAGACATGGCCAAGACGATCCAATGTCCGAGTTGTGCCAGAGAGTATCCGGCCGATCCGAAACTCGGTGGCAAGAAGGTACGTTGTCAGAATTGTGGGCAGGAATTCGCCGTTTCTGTCAAGTCCGTCACGCCGGAACTCGCGGCGATGGAAGACGCGGCGCCTTTGACTGCCGCGTTGGCACCGTCGCACGGAGATGATCTGTTTGATGCGATAGCGAGCGCAGCCGACGAAACGGCCGGGGGATCGGCGGCCTGGGACGCGGGTTCTCCGTTGTCGACTACGAAGCCTGCCCGACGACGCCGGCGCAAGAAAACGACGCGGGCCACACAATGGTTACCGGGGCTCAAGTTGGCCGCGGTTGCCGCTGGCGGGTTGGCGGCGGTCGGGTTTTTGGTCTGGATCGTAATGGTGATAGCTTCCAACTTTTCCTCGTCCGGTGTGGCAACCTTGTTCGGCAATGGTTGGAAGGAATTCCGGTCGGAGGAACACCGATTCTCTGTCCTTTTTCCCGGTGAAGCGAGTCAAGTAGCCGACGCTGAGGCCGGCGGTATAAGAGTCTCAGCCTTCGGGCTCGAGACCGACAAAGGTGACTTCGCGGTGTTGTGCATTCACGACCCCGGCGCCTCCCCCGCGGATGACGAGAGCGCCAGGCTCCAGCTGCGCAACGTGGCTCGCAGCAAGCTTAACCTTGTTGATAGCGACGTCCGAAAGGAAGAGTCCCTGACCTTGGAAGGTGGGTACCCCGGTTTGGAGTTGTACTGCGAGAATCCAAATCCCGGCGACCGTATCCGGGCCGTGCACTATCGGCTGTTCCGCGTGAACACGCATTCCTACTACCTCGTTGCGAGAACAACAGGGGCGAGTTCCGACAATCCGGACGTGATCGAGTTCTTTGACTCGTTCAAGCTGATTGAGCCTGGGGAGGTTTCCGCCTCGGACCCTGGGAAACCGGCCGCCGAGAGCCTCGACGCGCTTGACGATAAGATAATCGCCAACCTCGACAAGTGGTCGAAATTGCTTCGGAAGATCCACGATAAGGACTCGCTTGCGGCGGTTGAGTCCGAAGTGTCCACGCTCTGCGAAGAAACAAAGGAGTTCCTCAACCAACTGAAGACGCACGGGAAGCAAGGCACCAAAGCGATCGACTCGCAGAAGGCGAGCCGATTCCCCGCGCGTCTCGAGGCCTCGGCGTCGCGCGTTGGGCAACTGCTTCTGGAAAAAAGGGATATCTGGGGGATGCATCAGATCGGGGCGCTATTTGTAGGCGTCTGTCAGGCGGGAGAGCGAGTTGCTTATGACGCGACCCTCAGGCAGTTGCCACCTCGGCCCGATCGTAAGCATGTCTACGTATTTGCCGGAGTGTACAATCGTTATTACCTGATACACGACGTACACCCAATGAATTGGGAAGAATTGACGGCCTTTACGTCGTCGGGCAAATGGCATCAGGAAGAGAATCTGCCGTCCGTTCAGCAGTTGCGCCGTGAGGGATTTGTGGTGCGCTGGGAAAACTGCGAGGAAGCCATGTCAATCGATGGCCCCGAAATCGTTTTGGGATATCAGCCTCGGACCCTGGTATCGGGTGGAGATGTGCTGATCCGGAATTACGAATGTTTTCATCTCAGTCCGGCCGAGTTGAGACTTGTGCTGCTCAAATCGGTATTGCACTACTATTTGTCTCCGACGAAAGAGACCTTGCAGGCGGCTCAACAGCAGAAGACCTCTGCCGAACCGACGCCGAGAGACGCTGCTTCCCTGCCAAGGGAAGAACCGCAACCAGAGCAACCCGCTCGCACGGAACCCGAGGTGGAGTCCCTTCAGAACACCCGTTTTCGGACTTGGTCGGATTCGACCGGCACGTTTGAAATCGAGGCCTTGCTGATCGATGTTCAAGATGGCAAGGTCAGCTTGCACCGCCGTGACGGCCAATCGGTTGACGTCCCCCTGAAGCGACTCTGCGAAGCCGATCAAGCCTACGTGGCCGCCATGAAAGGCGCCGAGGCGGGCACCGACGACGTTGCCGACGTTGAGGAAGAACCGGATCTCGTCACGGATGAAACGACGATCACGATGCCGCAAGGCGACTGCGAAGACACAAAAATGGCCGGCGGGGATGAGGGCGGGCGGTTTCGGCACGAGGACGAGAAGCCCCTGCTGGGAATCACGTACAGGCTGGGCCGTTGGGACGGCGAAGAAACGGTTGGCAGAATCAAGCCCGTCTTCGACCGTCAAGCCACCCGCAGGCCGCAATCCGCCGTGATTGCGAAGGCCGGATATGCTGTCGGTGCTTTGGAAGTAGATGCCAAGCGGTTCGTCAATGCGATGCAAATCGTGTTCATGCGTCTGAACCCCGACGGCAGCCTCGATCCGTCTCAGAGCTACACCAGCCAGTGGATCGGCTTTCGAACGTCAAGCCGAACCACCAAGACCATCAGCGGAAAAGGCGCCCTGGTAGTCGGCATTTACGGCCGCCACGGCGCCATCCTCAACGCGGTCGGACTGATAGTGAAGCACCAATAGCACGGACCCCGAGAATTCAACCTCGGTCCGTCCGAAGTTGAACAACAAGCTGCGCCAATCTCTCTTTGGTAATCTCTTCCTGCCGAAGGGCGCTCGGTTCTCTCTATCCGTGTTCCATCCGTGGCCTTTGACGCTGCCACCACACGGCGCAACTTGTTTCCGAGCGTGGTCGGAATTATTGGCGGGAATGAGGTGGTGGGTTGCACACGGTTTCCAGGGCGTGGGTCGTCGTGCCCCGACGCACGCTCCGGGACGAT
>CAYYOX010000644.1:0-4262 GCA_964473065.1 uncultured Planctomycetaceae bacterium
GTTGGATACGGCCCGATATGTTCGACAATCGTGTGTCGGTACCATCGAATGGCAAAGGGCCGATCATTACACTAACGGGTTCCGAAAATGGCGAAACTTCAAGCACGAAAGAAAAAGTCGGCGAAGGTACCAGTCAACAAGGCTGCGCCGGAACCAGCCTACATATCCATCGGGCAGGTCAAGCGACAGATTACAGTTGCGCTTAGCTACAAAATCGTTCGCCTCTTTTCCGAAGGGCTTTACCAAAGCGCGAACAAGGCGTTTGAAGAACTGGTAACCAATTCGTTCGACGCGGGAGCTCGAAACGTCAACGTCTTTCTTCCATCGGACCCGACGGCCGATGATGCAACGCTAGTTGTCGCCGATGATGGCGAAGGAATGGACATTGACGGCCTAGAGGAACTGTGGCGGGTCGGTGTAAGCACGAAGCGAGAGCGAGCAGATCTTCCGCTTCAACGAAAACAGATCGGAAAGTTTGGCATCGGCAAGTTGTCAACATACGTTCTCGCCAATCAACTTACCTATGTGTGCAAACGCGAGAGCAAGTTCTACGCAGTGAGTATGGATTATGATCGGTTAGACGATGCCGCCGATCGTGGTATTGCGACGGACGATCCTGTCGGGCTCAATGTTCGAGAACTGTCGCAAACAGACGCACAATCCGCCGTCTCCGAGTGGACATCCAACCGCACATTCGCGAAGTGGAGCGTTCGGCTCTTCGGCAAAACAGCAAAGCGAAGTTGGACGTTTGCCATTCTCTCGGATTTGAAGGACAAGGCGAACGAAATCGAGCCTGGTCGTCTTACATGGATCCTGCGGACGGCGTTACCGTTGCGTGATGACTTCGCGATATGGATGAATGGAAAGCAACTCTCGCCAAGCAAATTCACGAAAGGAAGAATCGGTCGCTGGATTCTTGGAAAGGATATCTGCAAACTACCTCGGCCAGTGCCAGAAAGCGTTTCCGTTCGACATGACGAGGAGCAGGATACAGACAGCGACACCTACTATGGGCTTTACCAGTCAACATTAGGTCGCGTGACAGGATATGCCGAAGCGTTCAAGGATGTTCTCACCAAGGGCAAGTCCGCAGCCATGGGGCGGAGTCACGGTCTCTTTGTTTACGTGTTGGGGCGGCTGATCAACTTCGACGACGCATATTTTGGCATTCCGAGTAATCGACTGGCCCACGGCACATTTGACCGTTTGAGAGTTGTAGTTCACATTGACAAACTTGATGACGAGTTGCAGTCGGGTCGGGAAGGTGTTCGTAGCGGGCCAATTCGTCAAAATGTCCAAGACCTGCTACAAGCCATCTTCAATGTCGTTCGTCAAAAAATCAAAACCTTCGATGATGCTGAGACGCCAGCCCGGCGAATGGCGGGGCGAATCGGAGGAAGTCCTGCAAGTCTTACGCGGCGTCCTATCGTCGAATTAGCAGCCGCTGCACTATCCGGCGAAGCAACGCCACGGTATACGAAAGTACCAACGAACATCGCGGAGGACGAACACGACGAATTCATAAAATCGCTGACCGCCCGAAGCGAAAAGCCATCCGAATTCATATCCGATGTCGTACTAAGTAGTTCACTTTCGCCCGAAGATGGAATGGCAGTGTATGACACTGAGAACTCGGTTCTCTTGATCAACTGCTTGCATCCCTTTGTCGGCGCTTTCTCTAGCGATTTTCATTCTGCCAAACAGAGTTTACCTTTGGAACTTTTGGCAATGGCTGAGGTCTTACTGGAAGCTCAACTCTATCATTTCGGGTTTGAGAACGCGGACATCGACGAAGTGCTTACCGAACGGGATGAGCTACTTCGTAATCTCGCAAGAAGTTCAGGGCGACGCACTGCTTTATTGATCTCACGCGCATTGCAGGATGCGCGCAATAGCCAGGATGAACTAGAAGAGGAGTTGGTAGCTTCGTTTGAAAGCCTCGGTTTTGATGCGAGCCACATCGGGGGAAGAAACAATCCTGACGGAATTGCTCGCGCTCATTTAAGCGGCTCCCAACGCTATTCCGTAAGCCTTGAAGCAAAGAGCAAGCAGCAAGACGGCAAAAAGGTTGCTGCGCACACTGTCGGAGTCTCAACACTCGCAAAACATCGAGAAAGTCTCCATTGTGATCATACGGTTGTTGTTGGTCCGGACTTTCCTACAACACAAAGAGAGAAATCGTCGGCGGCAATACAAATCCGTCAAGACAAAGAAAACACAGGGAAGACTATAACGCTCATCAAAGTTGATGATATGGCAAGGCTCGTTCGCCTCGCACCTTTGAAACAGCTAGTGCCGTCCGAACTGCGGGAGCTATTTCAGACTTGCTCTATTCCAGAAGAATCAGGTGCGTGGATAGATGAACTGGCAAAGAAGAAGGTCCGAAAACCGCCCTACAAAGCGATCTTGCAGACTATCTGGGAAGAACAGATGGACGATTTTTCGATCATAAAATACCCTGCCTTGCGTGCATTTCTCAAGAAGAGGAAGAAGCCAGTCACCATGAAGGAATCGGAAGTCAAGGAGCTTTGCCGGACTATGGCAGGTATGGCGCCAGGATTCATTATGGCACGAGACCATTCAGTAGAAATGGAGTTTCCTCCCGAAAAGGTCCTCGAAGTGATCGAAGCTGCCGCTCAAGAATCAGAAGATGAAATCAATCTCGATTGACGTTCTCCGGCAAATCAGCTATTACTCACTTGTCTTTGTCTGCGGAGGGAAACTTGAAGACAGTTCGTGATATTCTAGGCAGGCACACGATCCATCCATTTCCAGCAAGGATGGCTCCGTCTATCGCGCTCGAAGCTCTCGAAGGCGCCGACGGACCACTGCGGGTGCTTGATCCGATGGCAGGCAGCGGAACAGTGCTAGCGGTTGCAAGGGCGTCGGGACACACGGCGTTAGGTATCGATTCCGATCCACTAGCCGTGCTGTTGTCCCGTGTATGGACAACAGCCGTTGATCACGAATCGGTGTTGTCCAAGGCGAGACAAGTGCTTGAACGGGCGAAAAAGGTGTTTGACTCGTTGCCGCTACGGGACGGGTACCCGTTGATCGCGGACGACGAGACCCGCAGCTTTGTCCGTTTCTGGTTCGATGGTTATGTTCGGCGGCAACTCGCCTCTCTTGCGGTTGCAATTGGCAGAGTCCATGACGCCAAGACGCGGGACGTGTTATGGTGCGGGTTTTCGCGGCTGATCATCAGCAAGAAGATAGGTGTGTCGCGAGCGATGGACCTGTCACACAGCCGCCCCCATCGCGTCTATGACTATGGGCCGATCAAGCCTTTTAACGCATTTGAGGCCGCGACAAAACGTGTTGTGCAGAACTGTCCGCGCCGCTATGCCAAAGACTTTGGACCGGCGACTTCGTTTCGACACGGCGACGCGCGCAAACTCCCGTTCCGAACGGACGGCATGGATTTAGTTATCCCATCGCCGCCGTATCTCAATGCGATCGACTACTTGCGTTGCAGCAAGTTTTCGCTTGTTTGGATGGGGTATAGAGTCTCTGATTTGCGGTCGATTCGATCGGAGAACATTGGTACGGAATCCGCAGGCCATTCGCGAGTTCATGACGTCGACATTGCAAATGTAGTGACCGCGATGTGCGATACTTCGGGCCTTTCTGACCGCGACGAACGCTTACTGAAGCGCTACGTTGGAGATATGAAGGCGACCATCGATGAAGTCAGCCGCGTTTTGCGTCCGAAAGCCCGTGCCGTCTATGTTATCGGAGATTCGACATTGCGCGGTACATTTGTCAAGAACTCAGGCGCGGTTACGCAACTTGCCGAAATGGCCGGCCTCAAGATGGTTTCGCGATCAACGCGGAAATTGCCGCCGAACCGCCGGTATCTTCCGCCACCTAGCTCGAACAACGCAGGTGAGAATCTCCAGGCGAGGTTGCGAACGGAAGTTGTTCTAGGCTTCAAAGCTGCCCCGTGATGCCACGCTGATGTGATTCGAGAAATCATGCCAATTCACAAATCGGCTGTTTTGCCGGCTGGAGGGAGTAACCTTGTCTGCTGAGAAAAGGAAAATGAAAAGGAAGAAGAGCGATCACGACTCATTGTCTTATGTTTTCTGAACTGAACGAACTCTCGCGGCGGCCGCGAGGGTGGTGCGACGACTTGAAAGGATGTTGTCTTATGAATTATCGAAGTTTTCGCGCTTGGGTGGTGATTGGCATTTCGTTGTTTCTGTTGGTCGTGCAGACCGATTCTGTTTCTGGTGAAGGGGCCGAACCGCTTGAGGCGGAAG
>CAYYOX010000645.1:0-4258 GCA_964473065.1 uncultured Planctomycetaceae bacterium
AAAAATCAGTCCCATGAAGAGCATCATGTACTTCATGATCTTCTGCTGCATGGCGGTCTGATCGTCGGTCGGCGGCGGCATGAACATTTTTTGCTGGGCGATGAACAGGAAGATGGTCAGGATCGGCAGGAGGTTGAAGTAAGGCCCCAGCCCCAGGATCCCCACGCCGCTGGTGACGAACTCCGGCATGAAATTCCACCGAAAGAGCATGTCGGGTGCCGACAGATCGGAACACCAGCGGATGCTCGAGGAGATTAACGGCGCTTGGCTCAGCGCGATGTCGACCATCAGTGTGCGATACAGGGCAATGAAAATCGGCAGTTGGAAGAACAGCACCAGGCAGCCGCTAAGCGGATTGTATTTATGCTTGCTGAACAGTTCCTGCTGGGCCTTGGTTCGGCCCTCCATGTCCTTCTTGTACTTTTCCTGGAGCTTCTTGATCTCCGGCTGCAACTCTTGCATCTTGCGTGCGCCGAGGGCCTGCTTGCGGCTCAAGGGGAACATGCAGCCTCGCACGAGCACGGTCAGCATCAGGATGGCCACGCCGTAGTTGCCGACCACGTAATAGAAGAAGTGCAGGATCCCGGCCATCGGCATCGCAAACCAGCCGAACCAGCCGTAGTAGATCAGCTCGTCCAACTCGTACGGCGCGAGCACGTCTTTCTTCTTCGGGCCGGCAAACACTTCGAACTGATGGGTTAGCGAATGGCCCGGCGCCAGTTCGTATCGCTCGCTCACCAGGCGGAAGGACGTGTTGGTGGCTTTCTTGATTTCCGGGTCGACTTTTCCCACCCGCAGCGGTTGCGACTCGGCAAACCATGGTTCGGCCGAATCCTCGCCTTGCGGGACCATCACGCAGGCGAAGTACTTCGAGTCGACGCCCATGTAGTCGATCGCCTGCTTCCCCCAGGCGGAAAAATCGCCTTCCGCGATATCGGGACACCCGATCATGTCCGGCGCCATTCCGTCGAACCGCACGACCACGTCGCGCAACCCGGCCGACCATGCCCGAGCGACCTTGTTCGCATACCAAACGCCCTCCAGCGGCAAGCCGGTCGGACCGTCCAACTGGTAGGCGATCTGGCGAACCGCCTCGCCGCCGTTGCGGATCGACACATCCAGCACGAGGTGATAGGCTTCGGCCGGGTCGCCATTGGCCGGGTCGCCATTGGCTTGCTTCCCGGGAAGGCTGCCCAACCGATAGGTCTTGGTGATTTCCAACCCCCGACCGGGCAACTTGCGGCGAAATTCCACTTGCGACTTGTCGGCCGTGACCAACTCCCAATTGCCGGTCCTTAGGTCCAGCCCGTCGAGTTCGCCGAACAAGATTTCGTCGCGATCTTCCTTCTCGCCCACGCCGGCGATAATCCTCTCGACAATGGCCTCGGAGACTCTATCGGATTTCGTTCCCAGCGGCCCGAACAGCGGTCCGGCATGGTCGCCGCGAACGGTTAGCCAGGCCCCTAGCCTTTTCTTCGACCCCGCCGGCAAGGCGACCCACTGTTTCGGATCGGCGGCCGTCGCTCGAACATGAATTTCGCCTTGCGCCATGTTCACGTCGGCAAAATCCAACGCGGCCAGTTCGCGTGCCGGCAGCTTCATCTCGGCAAACAGTTGCGCGATACTCCGATCGCGGGTCCGCTGGTCGTCGAGTTCGGCGCCGTCCAACTGCGACATCGTCATCAGGAACGACAGCGGATCGTCACTCTCGGGCCGAATCACCTCCAGCGGCCGCCGTTTCAGCTTGATAGTCAACTTCTCTTGCCGACCGTCGCTCGTAAGGACCGTCAGCACGACTTCCCTTTTCGGCTTGGTCTTGCGGAGCGCTGCTTCGAGTTCCTTGGCGGAGTTGATCTCCTGTGATCCGATGGCCACGATCAGATCTCCCGGTTGCAGCCCGGTCTCGGCGGCGGGTGGCCCCGGCCCGACCACTTGAACCAGCGCGCCCGTGCCGCGTGTGTCTCCTGCGGTTGCCGCCGAATCGATCACCAGATGACCCAGGTATCCGCTGCGGTCTTCCCGATCGCTATAGCGGGGATTGTTCAATTCGATGCGCGTGACGGTGGCACCCCGGGTGTCAAACGTGGCCAGCATCCGATAGGGTGAAGCGGGATCTAACGAGCCCAGCGTGGCCCACTTCCGCGGAAGGGCCGGCTGCAAGGGCTCGACCGGCGCCTCGATTGCTGCCGGTTCTTCCTCCGGCTGTTCAACCGCCGGGGTATCTGGCTGCGACGGTTGTTCCGGTTCCGGTTGAGGCTCGGCGGCGGCGTCTTCGGGCTGGGGGACCTCTTCCTTGGGTCGCTCGGCCAGCTCCGCTTTCTTCTCTTGCGGCGGTTTCTCGGGCATATAACGCTGCATCAAGGTCGCGTAGCCCAGCAAGAGGCCAAACGAGATCAGCAAGAAAACGACGAAATTGCCGGCCATCGGCTTGGAGCGTTCTTCCATTCGCGAGCAACTTTCTGAAGAGAGGTTCTATTAAGCGAATACCCCAGACGGGGCAGTGCTTTGTGGCAGTCTGTAAAGGAATGTATTCTCGCAGCCGCCAGCTTTCTTGCAATGGCAACTTGCTACCACAAACAGGGAGGGCCTGCCCACCCAGTGCGACGCGGCGGCCTCGAGAGATTTGGCGATTGCCGACGGGATCGATCGGGCCGCTTAGCGACCGTCGCGGAGCCGGTCGCCTAGGAAATTGTCCAACTCGGGGACGGCGTAGATCTTCTCGATCGTCTGTTCCAAGGGATATTCGACCCGGCGGAACTCGACCTTCTGCTCGCTATCGTCGAGGACCACGTAGCACGAACGGGAATCGCCGTCGCGCGGCTGGCCGACCGAACCGACGTTGATCATCACTTTTTGGTCCGGCAGTTCGTAGCGGTATTCGATCTCGTCCGGGCTGAGGAAGTTGAAATCCTCGGTAAACACGCCCGGCACGTGCGTGTGGCCCTGGAACGCGTGTTTGCGAATCAACGCGAAGATCTTCTCCAGCTTTCGCTTGTTGTAGATATCCTCGGGAAAGACATATTCATTCAGCGGATTGCGGGCCGAGCCGTGGACAAACAGCAGGTCGCCGTCCTGATGGTTCCGCGGCAGCTCGCCCAGGAAGTCCCAGCGGGCGTCTTGGGCCGCCTGATCGCCGTTGGAAGTCTCCAACTGGCTCCGGGTCCAGAAGATGGCCCGTTCCGCACCCGAGTTGAACCCTTCCGGATCGAACAGTGCCCCCTGGTCGTGGTTGCCCAACAGGCACACGTTGCATTTCATGGCCAGATCGATGCACTCGCGAGGGTTCGGCCCGTAGCCGACGATGTCGCCCAAGCAGAAAACCTGCTCGATGCCTTGCTGTTGGATGTCGGCCAAAACCGCCTGGAACGCCTCCAGGTTACCGTGAATATCGCTAACTAGGGCTCGTTTCACGCTCTTGAACTTTCAAGTGGGTCAATGAGGATGTGTGGGACTGCCAACATGCCAACAATACCAAAAGCCCCCGGGCTGCGTTCCGGGGGATCCCATCGACGCAGTCGATGGACCAAGGCCTTTTCCATGCCAGTCTATCTCAGTTTATGGGCCGTTCTCGGGCCGGTCAAGTCGAGAAAGGCCCGTCGGGGTCGTGCAAACCACTTGTATGTTGGCCATTCAAGCGACAAGCTGGTGGGAGGGCTCACGACTTCCGGCCGACAAGCGTCTGGGTGGCCCACTGGAACCTCACTGCCCAACTCAGGGGAAATACCTTGCGAATTCTGGCTCTAGAAACGACCGAACGCCTCGGCAGCCTCGCTGCCATGGATCGCGGTAACCTGTTGATGGAGAAGGAGTTAAGCACGTCAACACGCACGGCCCAGTCGCTTGTGCCGGCCATGGGGCAAATGCTCGATGCGGTCGGATGGCAGCCGGCCGATGTGCAGCTCGTGGCCGTTGCACGGGGGCCCGGGTCGTTCACCGGGCTGCGGATCGGCATTACGGCGGCCAAGACATTCGCCTATGCCGCGGGATGCCACATTTTGGGGGTCGACACGCTGGAAACGATCGCCGCCGACGTGCCCGAGCCGTTTAAGAGCCTTTCCGTGGCGGTCGATGCCCAACGCGGCGAAGTGGTGGCCCGGTTGTTCCGACGCGGCGACGACGGTTGGTTCCAGCCGGTCGAGCCGGCCAAGCTGATCGCGATCGAATCCTGGCTGGCCAACCTGCCGCCCGAGACGCCGGTCGCCGGGCCCGTGCTGCGAAAGTTGGCCGACGCGATCCCCTCGCACGTACACGTCCTGGA
>CAYYOX010000646.1:0-4247 GCA_964473065.1 uncultured Planctomycetaceae bacterium
GTGGCTACGACCAGATCAAGATCACCACGCCCGACACGCTCTCGGGCGACTGGTATCGTTTCTCGCTTGCCGATGGTGAAAGTGTCAGTCTGGCATCGACCAAGCTGACGTCGGGCTCGGGTAGCTTGCAACTCGAGCTGTTCGACAGCAATCAACAACCGTTGGCCCGGGGCGTAGCGGCGCAAAACGTGGATCAGGCGATTCACAACTTTGTGGATCGGACCAACGACGCGCTGCCGCAGCCGTACTACGCCCGTGTGTCGGGTGACGTGTGGACAGGATATAGCCTGGTTGTGACTCGCAACGCCGCCTTCGATCTTGAGCCCAACAGCGTCGACCTCGGGCCGCTGGACATCACTGCTGACGGAGTGGCGTTGGGCTATGCGGAGTCTCTTGACAGCGTTGCGGTGACAGAGAGGCAGACCTTGTTGCCACACGATTCTTCTTTCTGGGACTTGTTCGGGAACTCGATCCACGTCGATGGCGATACGGCAATTGTGGGCGCCTATCATAAAACCACCATCACTGCCGGCGACGGGGCGGCGTACATACTGCAATTCGACGGCCAACGCTGGAACGAACAGCAAAAGCTCATGGCGTCTGATGGGGGCCGTGAACACTACTTCGGAAGCTCGGTTGCCTTTAGTGGTGATTGGGCCGTGGTAGGGGCCCCAAGAGACTATCCCGGCTCTGCTTACCTCTTTCATTTCGACGGATCACGGTGGGTCGAGACGCAAAAGCTCAGGGCCTTCGACGCGGACGGTCTTAGCAGTTTTGGCGGGTCTGTGGCGATCCATGGAGATACCGCCTTCGTAGTAAGTGGAAATGAGACAGAAAACGACGTGGGGGCGATATTCGTCTTCCAGTTTGACGGTAACCGGTGGCTTGAGCTACAGAAACTCGTGCCCTCCAACGCCGCAGACGAGGGCTTTTTTGGCGGCCCGTTGTCGTTTGACGGGAATACGCTGCTCGTGGGCACCCGTACCAGAGTTACTGGGGAATACCGTGGAAAACCTGGGGCCGCGTACGTCTATCAGTTTGACGGCAACCAATGGATCGAGCAGCAGAAGCTTTCGGTCTCCGATCCTCCCGTGGACGATCCATATGGGGGACGGTTCGGTGAATCTGTAGCAATCAGCGGACAAACTGCGGTCGTGGGAATGTCTGGGGAGAGCCACGCTGGAAACCGCTCCGGAGCGGCCTGTATCTTCCAGTTCGAGGGGGCCGAGTGGGTATTCCAGCAGAGGCTTAACGCCCTCGTCGCTGCCGAAGGGGATAGATTCGGTCGTTCCGTTGCGGTCGACGGCAATACCGTGGTCGTCACGGCTACCGGCGATGATATCGACGGCGTACCGGGCGTGGGATCGGCCTACGCCTTTCGGTTCTTGAACGGGCAATGGGTCCAGCGACAAAAGTTTTTCTCGTCCACTGCCAGGCCCGGTGGGCAGTCCGGCTACTCTGCCTCGGTGAGCCGGGATACGATATTCGTAGGCAACCCTTCCGGCGTCCCAGGGGGCGGAGGCGAGGTGTTCGTGTTTTCCGTGCCCTCGGGAGAGGATGGTTATACTGTCAATGCTCGGGCCGGCGATGTGCTGACCATCCGCACGGCCACGCCCGGCGGAGGGCCGCGAGAGTTCGTTAATGTTCTGGATCCGAAGATCGAACTGTACGATCCTGCCGGGATCCTGGTCGCCAGCAACGACAATGGGGCGAGCGATGGACGCAACGCACTACTGACATACTCAGCCAACGTCACCGGAACGTATACAGTACAGGTCTTGGCCTGCGATCAAACTGCCGGCGAGTACGTTCTGAGTGTCGAGGGCCATACCGGATTCTTGCCGCCGTTTCGGGTGACTGACACGATACCCGCCCAGGGTGGAATTCTGTCGGCGGGGAACCCGTCAGTGCGGATCGATCTTGACGATGCCGTCTTGATTAGCTCATTGAACGCCGCCGATCTTAGGGTCGATGGCATTCCGGCAACCGCGGTTACCTTGCTCGACGGTGATACGCTGTTCTTCGATCTGCAAGCGGGACTGAGCGAAGGGCTGCATGAAGTGACGATCGTCGCCGGGGCAATCTTGGACTTGCAGGGAACGCCCGTCGAACCGTTTTCGGCGACGCTGGTTGTGGATGCGACCGCGCCACGGATCGTTGAGTCTTCCGTGCTGGAAGGAAGCATCTTGCCGACCGGGTATTTCGTCTATACGGCCCGATTCGATGAGCCGCTGCAGGACCTCATGCTCGGCCCGGAGGATGTATTGTTGGTCGGCGCCGTCACCGGAGTTCATTCAGTCAGCACTTTCGTGTACGACCCTACGACGTCGACAATCACAATAAGGTTCTCTGGATATTCGGAGGACGATTATACGCTCACCCTCCTCAGCGGCGATGGGGCGTTCGAGGATCTGGCCGACAATGATTTGGATGGGGAGGCTGCTTCCATGACGACGGTGCCAACCGGTAACGGGCAGGCCGGTGGGGATTTCGTGGTCCACTTCTCCTTGCGCGAAACGGCCGTGGCCAGAAGGCATATCTTCTACAACGGCTCGGCCTTCGACGGCCGCGATCCAGCGGCCAACGGGCTGGACTTTGACGCCATCGCCACCGACAAGCTGGCCCTGTTACCCGGCCAGGCGGCGACCTTTGCCAACTATACGAGTTACTCCCGCGGGATCAACGGGATCATGATCTACATCACCCATCCCTACGGGGCGATTACGGCGGATGATTTCGAGTTTGCTGTGGGCAACGACAACAACCCGGCCAACTGGTTGCCGGCTGCAACGCCAACGGTCGATGTTCAGTCCTCCCAGACGACAACCCGGGTGACGATGACTTGGCCGGACAATACGATCCAGAACCAATGGCTGCAAGTGACCGTGTTGGCCAATGAGAATACCGAACTAGCCGAACCGGATGTCTTCTACTTCGGCAATGCCGTTGGCGAGACGGGCAACTCGGACTTGGATGCGAAGGTCGATGTGTTTGATGTGCTGGAAACTCGCGACAACCCGCGGCCGTTCTTTGATCCGGCGGGGATTGATACGGTGCATGATTTTAATCGGGATAAGCGGGTCAATGCGATCGATACGCTGATTGCAAGGAACCATCAGACGTGGTCGGGGACGGCCTTGCGGCTGATCGATCTCTCGCAGGCGCCGGCTGCCGCTGGCGGTCGGCGCGTGGGTCTTCGTTCCTTGACCCACCCTACGAACTCGGGGACCCACCCTGCGAACTTGCCGCGGTCGGACTTTCGGCTGGAGTGGCTCTATGAGGTGGATGTGACTGACATCGCTGGGCGGCCGGGGGACGCGATGTCTCAAAAGGCGGTGGATAGGTTGCTAGCCCTTCTTGTGGAGTGACGGTCGACGGCAGGGGTGACGCATACACAGCACGTGTGAAAGATGCGTGTTTTGTAGGAGGCGACTCCTACAAAAACCCCGGAAGGTGGTGTGGTGGGCATAGCCCCCACTGTACGTCGTCTTCCAGTCGCGAGAAAAATGGGGAATCCCCCTACAAAAATTTGACATAAGTCCACAAATGCGATAGAATGACTGCCCTATTCTGTTTTTTTAGGGGTAACTTGCATCTCGGGTTTTACATCGATGAGACCCCAGGGGATTCACAATCGCGATCGCGACGGGTGGTTCTGTCAGAGGAGGCAGACTCGCGGCACACAACGGGAAGGGCTCGGCGTGCGCCGACTGCGGGTGGAATGGCTCGAACAGAGGCGATTGCTCTCGGTGCTAGGCCCAGAGACGGACTATACGCCGACGGAATATACGCCTTCCTATTCTCCTTACGGCCCTGTTGAGTCGCCATACTATTCGGGCTATCCGGACGTTTTGAAGCCGTTGGTGTGTCAGCCGATCGGCATGAGCGGCGCTGGGTTTTCTGGCGCGGAGTTCTTCACGGGCGGGGCGGCCGTGGCGGCCGGTCCGGCTTACGCGACCAAAGGGATCGAACCGGCAGCTAAGGCGATCGACGGCTACACGACCGTCGTCGATAGCGGGCCGTCGGCGAACCGGGTTGACCTGGTGTTTGTCGGCGACGGGTATACGGCTGCTGAGATCGACACGACTTACGTCGAGCACATCGAGGCCACGTTGGCCCATATGTTCGATGGGCAGGAGGATCCTTTCTCGCGGTACAAGAACTTTTTCAACGTGCACCGGATCGACGTGGTGTCGGCCCAGTCGGGTGCGGACAGTCCGCCGGACGGCATTTACCGCAACACGGCC
>CAYYOX010000647.1:0-4244 GCA_964473065.1 uncultured Planctomycetaceae bacterium
TACAGCTAGCCGAGTCGAACTGCGAAACCGAGGAGCAATAGACCGGAAGGACTCCCGTTGCCCCGAGCTGCGTTCCAAATCGTTTTTCAGGACGAGTCGCCGATGTGACATCCTGCGATCGTCTCCCTGGCTCGGGAACGAAGGGCAGCCGCGAAGGCATCCTCGTCTTTCAGTGCGGTTTCTATAGCGGAGAGCGTGTCGTAGTAAATGTCCCAGCCCCGGCGTTCTCTTTTGTACGTCTTCAAGAGTTCGCTGTTCGCGCCGCGGACAAAACTCAAGGCTTCGGCGACTCGCCTTGTCCCTAGCGTGACGAACTGCAACGCCTGATCCGTGTTTCCGTCGTGGAACAACGATGCGCACTTCAGAGCAAAACGCAGGTAGGTAACCGTGGTAGGAATCATGGAGACAAAGCAACCGGTGAATGGATCGACTGCGTCCTTTACCATCTTCTTATTGTCCGCCAGCACCCCCGCATAGGCTGAGAAATACAGAAGTCGCTCATAATCGCCGATCAACTGACCGACGTGTGCGGCGGCGATGGCTTCCTGGGCAAAGGCTTCCTTATCGTGACGCATGACCAGCCCTGGTTTGTGGACGTAAGCCAGTCGGTCCGCCGAACCGAATATCGCCGAAAGAAGGTAAGCCTGGTCTTCCGCACGCCCGATAAACGATGGCGTGAACGGGCGATGACGTCGCAGACTGTCCACCAGGATGCCGCTCATTCCACCCGTCACGTGGATGCGCTGGATGCAGCCCGTCTCGCCGTCCAACGCATGCGTGTCGTAGCGGGTCATCATTTCCGCTTCCGTGGACAGCGATTGGGGCAACCGGCTGAAGAACACGCACTCATCCATAGCCGGTATGTGGTTGGGAAACCGGACATCGGGCGTGAACAGTGACGTGGCGATGTCCCGCTCATTGACCAAGGCACCGGCGATCAAACCCAGTTCCAGCGGACGGCCGTCTGCGTCTACTCCACGTGCGCCCCATAGCGGCGTCGTGAAATGCTCAAAAGCCGAGTTGCCCGATTGCTCGACGAGTTCCTGTTGTGGAAAGACCTGGTCGAGGTCGATTTTGAACGTGGCTTTCGTTTCCGGGTCGATAAGAACGCTCCAGAACGCAGAAATCGCCTTCAGGAAACTGTAATGCCGTCCGTAGTGTCCATCGACGCCGATCATGTCGAATAGGTTTTGCGCATCAGTACGCTTCAAATAGTGTTCGGCTGCCGGAACGAGGATCTCGTCGACGACGCTTTGGGCGTCCTTCTCTGTGAACACGAAGACATCCAGGTTCGCAAAGCCGCCCGCATGGGCAAACTCTTCGACCAAGTATCGCTTCGCAAGACCCTGCAAACCCTGATGAGTAACCGAGACGGACAGGATGCAAGTCAGCCGAGCGTCGCACGGGACATTGCCGCGATCACGCTCGAATTCGAGCGTCGACTGCAAGCCACGCAATCCGTAGAGCACCTCGTTGGCTTGCGGCTCGACGCCAATCTGAATGGGATGGTCGTACCAGAAAAGCTGCGGCTCATCGCAAGCCCGTCGGAGTTGTTCGGTCAGGTGATCGCTGAGACCTAGTTGGTCCGGCCGTGTCGACGCTGCGGGCAACGTCAGCAGGACGTTCGACGTAAAGAGAATCTGCCGGGCCGGATGGCTGATCGGACTGTCATTAAGCTGCGTGATCTTGACGCGGCGTCTCTCGCGCAGGGCCTCGACGCGTTGTTCCTCCTTGAGCCGAATGCTCGTGGCTTCCGGGAAGAAGACCGACCAGATTCTTTCCTGGGTTGCTGTGGTTTCGAGCAGATTGTCCTGCGTGGCAATCCACTCGGCGAGTCCACGCAGACAATCGCCAAAATCCTGCTCCCGCTCACATACGGTCACCAACTCCTGACGGATTAACTCAATGCCTTCTTGATAGAAGCCAGCGACGCGGGCCCATTTGGACGAAGCGGCCATCTCGTCCAGCAGCCTGTTGGCCCGCTCCGCGGCCGGGTGATCGGGACCGGCGAGTGCGATCAGGAAGGCGGCGTTGAGGGACTGCACAATCCCAGGTTCATCAGTGCGAGTTTCATCGAGTTGTGGGACCGGGTCGAAAATGAAAGCCTCGCCAGTCTCCTCGCTCCTCTCAAGTAGCGTGTGAAGTATCGTTGCGAGTTGTCTAAACATCGGATGCTCTTTATGCAACGGGGGCTTCTCAGGCAGGGGACGACTAACTCTTCAGCGCCCGATCCGCACCATCATAGCACTGAGACGCAGAAGACATTAGTGGGGCACGCACGACATTCAGCGTTGCCGTGGTGAGGCGTGTGCCATGAATCGTTGGGAATTCGACGCATCCGAGGAATTAGACGGCGGACGAGTTCCCGGCACAACCCTGCCACCCACGAGGGGCAGTGCCGCTTTTCGGTGGTGTCTTGGAGGGATTTGCGTCAAGATGCACTTGGACATTGCCGCCGTCAACTTGAATCGCCAATCGGCTTTGTCGCCCAAACGGCGATACAATCCGACTGCCCTGCCGCGGCACAAAGACGAACTAGAACGCGGCACGCGAATCGCCAGTTGAACAACTGGCTCGCCAGCGGGTTGCGGCCAAGACGCCGCGCGGACCGCGCAGAGCGTTGAAGCCACGAACTATGCGAAACCATACGAAGCCTACCAGGACGGAATCCGGCCCGAACTAGCATTTCTCGCAGGGTCTTCGGTGTGAAATGCGTGAGATGACGAGGCAGATCGAGGCCATACCAGGCCGTGCCAAAGGTGCGAAATGATAGGCTATCGATGTTCGGCACGGAGACGTAGAGCCGTCCGCCGGCAGCGAGCAGATCATATGCCTGCTGCAGGGTTCGCAACGGATCATGCACGTGCTCAAGTGATTGCTGCATAGTAATCAAATCGAAGCTGGCGGCACGAATACTCGGAAGGGAAAGATCCCCCGCTAAGGCTGGCAGCCCCAACTCCTCACGAATCCGTAAGACGACCGAAGTCGCAACATCCACCCCCAGGACTCGCCAACCTTTGACGTGCATCTCTTGCAGAAATCGCCCGTTCCCACAGCCGAAATCGAGCAGACGTTCTTGTCCTTTGCAAGGGCACCCGATTCCTTCGGCCACGTGCCAGTCCAAGGCACGCTGCCACCATGTGCGGTTTCGAGGTCCTCGGGGCGGCCTAGGCGGCTGGTGTGGCGGATATTCTTGCGGATAGAACTCCTCCATTGCGGCAGGAGTCGGTCGCGGGTTGGTGTAGCAAAGTCCGCATGCTTTGCAGCGAACGATGGTAGGCCGACTCTCCAGTTTCGGCAGCGACTCCTCCGAAGATCGCAACAGCACGGCCCGCTGTTTCCCTCCGCAGAGCAAACACGAGGTGTATTCCCACCGTAAATCGGGCATGTCAACACCGAAGATTGAATTTCACATTGTCCGAAACCCCCAAAAGTCCTTGTCAGTCTAATGGATGGAAGACCGGTTCGACAACCGTTGCGGTCGATACCGGATAGGTAGACTCGGACGGACCACGAGGTCAATCGCCAATTGAGAACAACTGGATCGGCAGGTATCGTGTTAGCCGACTTACTCCTTCGCCCCGTGCTCGCTCATCTTGCTGGCTTCGCATTCCGGTCATCCGAGTATTTCGGCAGGTGAAGCATGAGGGCCTCAATCATGCGAGCAACCTGCTCGGGCGGCATCTTTTCGACCAAGTAGGCGTGATCTCGCTGCGGCTGGTCGCGCCACTCAACGTACGCGTTTCTTGCGTTGAAGTGCATCGAACCCTTCGTCCGAAGATCCCACACGTTCTTCAATCCGCCTTCGAGGCCGCGGACCGCGTACAGAACGGCGGTCTGGTCCCAGCTTGCCCGGTTGGTCAGCCCGTTATAGAGTTCATACGCCCGGCGGACGGGGCTGTCGGCCGGGAGCTTCGTGAGTCCGGCACCGGTTTGGATTCGGCTGCCGAGTTCTCCGCCCGTGAAGACGATCGGAGTGGGCCAGTGCTCGACAGCATAGGCTGCGGCAGGGGCGTCCCTGCGCATATTGCATGCCTCGGTGCCTTTGGGAAACTGGCCACCCATGCAAACCCAAGCCTTCACCTTCTTGGCAACCAGCTCTCGTCCGTCAAGCGGGCTGATGTCGTCGGCCTTCGTCATCAGCAAGTTCCTCAGATTACTCAGGAAACCGACGCTCACGACGACAACGCGGTTGTCTTCTTCGGCAGCGAGGATCCGCCGATAGAGCATCGCGGCATCGGGCC
>CAYYOX010000648.1:0-4237 GCA_964473065.1 uncultured Planctomycetaceae bacterium
CCCTTTGGGAGAGGGGACCAGTTTGCAATTACACAACACGAGTCGGCGCCTACGAGAATTCATGATCGATCAAGTCTTATCACTGGCGGCACTTTGCGTCATGGGGTTGGCGGCGTTCGGCCTGGGACGCCCGCTGGTGCGTGGGCTGGTTCCGGATGAACGAGATCCGCTGTCCGTGGCCGTCTGGAGTCTGGCCGTCGGACTGGTCGCCATGGGCTGGCTGCTCTTGGGGTTGGGGATGGCCGGGCTTCTGTATGCACCGTTGATTGGCGTGATGACCATGGCCGCGTGCTTCTGGGGAATCGGTGAACTGATTCGCCTCCACCAGGCGGCCGGGTCGGGTGAACTTGACACGAAAGACGATCCCGAGCAGACGCCTTGGGCCGCGCCGGCACGCTGGCTTAGCCGGGCTATCCTGGCGGCTGCTGCGGTGGCGTGCTTCGGATCGTTGGTCGGGGCCATGGCGCCGCCGACTGCCGGCGATGCGATGTGCTATCACTTGGAACTACCCAAGCGGTTTTTGCTGGAGCACCGTCTGCTCTACTTGCCCTATCACGACAACGCCACGTTTCCGCTGCTAACTGAGATGTGGTATCTGTGGGCACTGGCCATTCGCGGGCCCGTTTGTGCCCAACTGGTTCACTGGGCCTTGGGTGGATTGCTAGCCCTGGGAACCGTGCTGTTGGCCAGGCCGATCCTTGGGCGACGTTGGAGTTGGATTGCGGGGGCAGTGGTTCTGCTCACGCCCGGGATCAATAACCAAATGACCGCTCCGCTGAACGACGTCGCCTTGGCCGCCATGACCACGCTGGCCGTGGCCGCCTGGTGGCGGGCACAGGTGAACGAAGAGGGACGCCGCTGGTTCGTGTTGTCCGGTTTGGCGGCCGGGGGCGCTTTGGGGACCAAGTATCTCGCCCTGCTGTTCGTGGCGGCGATGGGTGTGGCGTGGCTCGCGGCATGGATTCGTCGGCCACAGCAACGGCGCGCTCTGCTGCAAGGAGCAACCATAGCGGCCGTGGTGGCGATCAGTGTGGCGGGGCCTTGGTATCTTCGCGCCGCATGGCATCGCGGCAATCCGTTTTTTCCGTTCTTAAGCGAAGCGTTTCATCGCGCGGATGCCGTGGCCGACGGTCGCGGCACGTTGCCCCAGAGCAAGTCCCCCTTGGGCCGCACGCCGAAAGGGCTGGCTGTCGCGCCGTGGCAGATCACGATGCAACCCGAACGCTTCGGCGGTCGGGGGCATCAATTGGGTATACTCATGCTGGCTGCCGTGCCGGGGTTGTTTTTCACGCGACGACTGCGCGGCCTGGGGATGTTGTTGACGATTGCCGGGACCTATGGGCTGCTGTGGTATCTGCTGCGGCAGAACGTGCGGTTCCTGTTTCCGATCGTTCCATTGCTCAGTGTGGCCGTCGTTTGGGTGTGGATGGAAATGCGCCGCTTTCCGCCGCCGGCGCGATGGATTACCGGCGTGACGTTCGGCGTGATTCTGGTCGCCATGGCCCTGGTCCCGTTGAAACGATCGTACGGCTGCCTGGCGGTGGCCGTGGGTTGGGAAACTCGCGAGCACTACTTGCTGCGGCATGAGCCGACCTACGAGGCGGCCGCCGTGGCCAACGACATGCTCGGCCCCGAGGCCCACTTGCTGAGCCAAGATTATCGTGCGTTCTACTTCGATCGTCGCGTAACGCGGGAGAACATCTACCGACGCTACACGCACTTCGACGAAGAGATCACCGAGCCGTCCGATTTCAGTCGGCAGTTGCGCCGTCGCGGGTTCACCCACCTGCTTCTGACCGAGAAGCTCGCCGGCGACGGTCTGCCTTGCGATTCGACGCTCAGCCGTTTGGCCGAAGCCCAATGGGCCAGCGATCGGGCCGACGAACTACGGAAGCTGATCGGCTACCGGTTCAAAGACGCCGAGGGCAACGAGTGGCGTTATCGCCTGGTGATGTTGGGAAGCAGTAAGCAGTAGGCGGTATGCAGTAGGCAGAAGATTGGATTATGCCACCGGCGGCGGTGTTGGGCCTGACGGGGGCGGTGGCGCGGAACGGGGTGGAACGTCTTGGGTCGCGGTTGTCTTGGCCTTCTTGCGGACACGTCCGGCGGCCGGTTCGCCGTAGCTGGGCTCGGGTACTGTGGCGAGAAGCTTCTCGATTATCTGCTCCACGTCGACCCCTTCCGCGTCGGCATTGAAGTTGGTGAAGAGCCGATGTCGCAAGACGGGAAACGCCATGGCCCGAATGTCCTCGGCCGACACGGAAAACTTGCCGTGCAAAATGGCCCGGGCTTTCGAGGTTAAGATGATGTTCTGCGCAGCCCGCGGTCCGGCGCCCCAAGCCAACCAGTTCTTCACGAAGTCGGGGCTGGGCGGTTCCTTGGGCCGAGTGGCGCGAACCAGATCGACCGCATAGTCGACCATGTGCTGGCTGGTCGGCACCTGACGAACCAACTGTTGTATCCAGAGGATGTCTTTGCCTTGCAGCACGGCCTTGATTTCCTGTTGCGAGGTCTGGGTCGTGGCCAGCACGATGTCGCGCTCTTCGCTGCGGCTGGGGTAGCCGATGTTGATCGAAAGCATGAAGCGATCCAACTGGGCTTCCGGCAGAGGGTAAGTGCCTTCCTGTTCGATCGGGTTTTGCGTGGCCATGACGAAGAACGGCTCTTCGAGCTTGTAGGTTTTTCCGGCCGCCGTGACCTCGTGTTCCTGCATCGCCTGCAGCAAGGCGGCCTGCGTCTTCGGCGGCGTACGGTTGATCTCGTCGGCCAGCACAATGTTCGAGAAGACGGGCCCGCGCACGAATCGAAACGTCCGTTGCCCGGTGGCCGCGTCCTGGTCGATGATCTCTGTGCCCGTGATGTCGCTGGGCATCAGGTCGGGGGTGAATTGGATCCGGCTGAAGTCCATGGCCAACGCCGCCGCGATCGTCGAAATGGTCAGCGTCTTGGCCAGCCCGGGCACGCCGATCGTCAGGCAGTTGCCTCGGGCGAACATGCAGATCAACATCTGCTCGATCATCTCGTCCTGGCCGATGATCACCTTATGGACCTCGCGGACGAGCAGCTCTCGAGCCTGCCCGACACGACGAACGGCTTCTTCGGGGCTCATCTGGGGGGTACTTGACGGCATAAGAGACTCCCGGCAGGTTTCGTGCTTCTGGGCTGATTCGCGAATGTCGCTGTATCCGCGACACTTTACACTATACACTAGTTAGTACGGCAACGCTAAGGGCTCGTAGAAGGGCCATTTGCCCCGTTTAGCAGCCGCCGGCACGGCGGTTCGGCTCGGGAAATGCAAAGCCGCCGTGCCGGCGGCTGCTAAACAGGCTGTCGGTCGACAGAAGAAACGTCAGGGCAAGCCCTGACCTACGGTAATAGGAACAAATTCACTACAGCCAAGGCAGAGAAGATGCGACGATTTCGAGCGATCTTGTCGGTTGCGGTCATGTTGATCACGACTAGCAGCGCATTGGGCCAGTCGTTCCGGCGGGGGGGCACGGAGTTCAATGCCATGCGGCCGATGGTCCTTCCGGCCGGAAAGGACTTCTCGGTCGTCGTGACCGAGTTCCTGCACCATGGCGAGATCAACGCCGACGGGAGCAACCTGCTGGTGGCGGCTCGCGGGCAAAAGTCGGCGCCCGTGCGGATCCTGCAGCTTGGGCCGGGTGACTTTTGTCGGTTGGCGTTTCAGACGCTCGAACGAGAGGACCGTTACGAAATCCTCTACGGAGGCGACCCGCCCAAGGAATCGGCCCCGCCGTGGACCAACCGCGACGGGCTGCTGCTGGAAACTCGACATTACAAGAATTGCAACCTCCAACAGCTCGATTCGGTTCGCAAGGCGTACGATTCGGCCAAGCCGTATGGCAGCGATTACGTCGAGAATGTGCAGCACTCTCGCAATCCGTTCTCGCTGAAGGTCGAGCCGTTTCTGAGTCGCTATAGCGGCACGTTGCACATCGGCAGTGCCGGGCGGTACGGGTTTCTCACTTCGAGCCGCGATTGTAGCTTCCTGTTGATCGACGGCAAGGAAGTGATCGCTGCGCCCGGGCGTCACGGTCCGTTGTACCGGGCCAAACGGGGCAGTCGGGGTGACGTGCAGCTTTCGGCCGGGCCGCACAAGTTCGAATACTACCATGCGGCCGCCGGTCCGCAGGCGATCATGGTGGCCGCCTGGGAAGTTTCGCCGACCGACCCGAAACCCCAACCGGCCGCCATCCCCCGCAGCGTGGTCCGT
>CAYYOX010000649.1:0-4225 GCA_964473065.1 uncultured Planctomycetaceae bacterium
CCGAGGAACTGTCCGACACGATCCGGCTGCCCGGCACGACCGATCAGACGGGCGTTGGCGATGATGCCGTCTCAGGTGGGCGGCACGATGAACTGTGGCATCAACTGCGCGGCTGCGTCCGTGTCATCCGGTGTGGTGATGTCCGATAGCTGACGGAAGAAGATGACATTTTTGATGATTCCCAACCTCGGCTCCATGTAGAGCTTTCCGTCGTCGCGGTGAATCGCGGGCGCGAGCATAAACTCCTTGTGCTTTTCGAACTCCTCCTTGAATCTCGCCAGCAACGGCGGAGTACCGGGCACGGGATAGTGCCGATTCCATTGCCCTAGAAAGGGCACGATGCTGGGATCGACGACAAAATCGTCCATGGTGGCGTGCGCACAAAGGGCGTCCGGGTCGGCACAGATGTGTACGCTGTAGCCCGGTCGATGCTCCTGTCCGGGCACCGTCCCCTCGATAATAGAGACGCGAATTTCCTCAAACCGATCCTCGTGGTTCATTTGCCGCTCGGCCTCGCGGAAGATTTCCAGCCCGGCCTCGACGTTCTCGAAAACCAGCCCCATGACTGGCGGCGCTTCGCTCGTGGGATGGAACTGGTAGGTCGTGGCTGACCACTTGGCCTCCGCCCATAGCGGATGTGTCGTAAACGCAGCGGCCGGCATCGTCTTGGTGTGCCGTTGGACACGGGCCGCAATCGACTCGATCTCTTCTGCAACGACCTCGGCAACCAACGGGAACCGCTCGAACGGATAGAAAGCGGCAGCATCCTCCGGGAGAGCGATCCGAACACTCTCCCGCGCGCCACAGTCCGAGCAATGCAGGTCTACCGCTGTCTCGCGGGACTTCGCGTCCAGAAGATTCCACTCGCCTAAAACGCCGATAGTGCCACACAATGGACACTTGACTGATAGAGACGGTGACTGGCAAACCGCGACAGCTACCTCCTTCCACGGACTTGGTCGATCTGATCGGATTTCTTCGCCGTTGCTCATATATCACTTCTTTCCTCGATAGGCACAACTGGGCTCCCTGATCTGGTGCTATCCCGATTCTTGCTCAATGACCTGAACTAACCATCAGGTCTAACAAGAGCAACAAGTGAATCCCGGCTGCCATGCCAACAAGTATCAAGGCAATCCCCAGAGCTACACAAGCAAGCCTTTTCGTCACGGTAGAATCGACGCATCGCACGGCATCTCGCAATAGATAGAATCCAAGGCAAACGAAGAATCCGCATGCCCAGAATTCAACAAACAACAGTATGCCAAGGTGAGTTGCCGGATTATTGAAAAGATCGAACATCGATGAGAGCCTTATTCAGCCAAGAAACGGACCACATTCCAGACGATGATCGGCAACGATTGTTTCTCCCAACTGGTTGGCTAAATGGTAAAGCAGGTACTCTCCTGTGATCAATGTCAGTGATTAGGTTTATCCTTTTTCCCTTCTCCAACTACAATGGTCTTGTCTTTTGGGTGTCGAAATGACGCCCAGGATACTGAAGCAAGAGTCCATAGTATCAAAATGCTTAAAGGAAGAAGGACTATACCAACCGCCAGCGACAACCATGCGCATTGCAAATACAGCGCGAGCCACCCCAAGCCAATCAAAGTGACAACTGAACCCTCAATGACAATCTTCTTAAGCACAGATCGGTTTCGGCGAGGAGACATCGGCATCTGTGATTGTGGTACTTCGTTCGGAGCATTTAGCCCATTAGGTTCGTGAGTCATCAAATCCCTTCCCACATGCATTCAAGGGCGGGCTTACACTACTCATCACTAGAGATTTGGATCCACTTCGGGGATAGGCCACAGATTTTGAAATTCCGAATATGCGAAAATATCGGGTTTGTTGTTTGCCCAAGGATCAAATACCCAGTCTGGGGTTGAAATCTTGCCATTGGCACTTCTTGCCTGGTACGTTACGGACACAACTGAATGCAAGGGAACGGACCTCCATCGCTCATGGCCCAATGGGTAGAATTGAGGGTAGCCACCCTTTCTTATGTCATAATGCGCCCGCACTTTCCAGCCAGATTGCATTATTACCGGGTCAATTAGACTACCCATTGTCAAGCCAGCATATGATGAACAGTTTGGTCCTGAACCATCCACACTCTGCCGCCACCCTCCAGAGCCACCGCCATTGTTTTGTTTCACCATTTCAATAAAAGCCTCGGCGATTCGACGAGCTCCAGCTTGTGCTTTAGCGGTATTGGCTGAATTGCCGGATGAACTGACAGTCCTCATCAACGCCCTATATACATTTGTTTCATATTTCCGATAGTCCACTTCATCAAACATCGATACGGGTAAATGTGTGTTAGGAAGACCACCAGCATTGAATGGTGTCAGACCAGGATAGCCGAATGCGGTATAACCAGAATACAATAGCGATAATGCCCCATAGCCCCCAGTCAAACCATAAATACTCCACCTAATCTTCTGGAAGGTACCCATTGCCGCGACGGAATTTCTGATTCTTCCCATCATGCCAGACATCATGCTTCCCCCCAAGCTTACCAAGCTCATTTCACCACTCGGATCAATGTTGTTAATCGGATCGGCGTGGCCGTAGAGGTATTTGTGCAAGCTTTGGGGGTCGTTGATTTCGCCCTCGTATGTATCCACAATCGGGAGGCTGGAAATCCACGTTCCTTCCTCGTCGAAACGTCGTGAAGACGCAAGGATGTCGTTCCAATCTGCGCGCCGGTCAGCTAATACGGTCATTGTTCAGGCTCCTTCTAGGAACGGGGGTTTTGGATCTTGGTTTCTGTAGGTTCACTGGATCCGCCCGGCTTCGCGTGCGGCATCTTGTGGTCCATTTCGTGGCTGGCGATCGCATCCACGGCGCCGAGCGTCTGCTGATGTACGGTGTCGATGCAAACTTGCATTGACCCGAGCTGGATCGCCCAACAGGCCGGATTGATGGGATTGAATCGTTCGGCGGCCTCGACCGCCTGAAACGCTTCGTCGAATCTTCCGATGTTACGAAGGAGCATGGCCCGGTTGCAGAGGAACTTCGATACCTCCTGCTTGGGCGTCATCGAATGCAGCCACACCTTCGTGTGCTCATTGATCGCGTAATCCGTTTCGTCCCACCTGCGCGGCCACGTGTAGAAATACTCGTCCGGATAAACCTCGCCGCCGCTGCTGGTGTGCTGCAAATTGAAGACTTCGTCTACGTCGTCCCAGCGGTAGAGCGTGTGGTTGGGAACCAATACGAGCTTGAGGGGATAGCCCAAGCGGCGGCCCGCCGCGATAGCAAAAGTCGGCAGCGAAGAACACGTTCCGATCCGTTTCTCGCTGAGGATGCCGTGGATGAAAATCTCCGTGCTGTCGCTCGCCGTCCACCAGCTTCCGCCCTTGGTGATCTGCTGAACGATAGGATCGTACTTGATGCCGAACCGCGCGCGGAAAACGTGCTCCATCGTGTAGATGCGGAATATGTTCTCGGAGTCATGGAACTGCGCGGGCTTGAGCTTGAATATCCGCCAACTCCGCTCCGTCTCTCGCCGCACCGCATCCGCAATGGTGTCCAGTAGAGCCAGATATTGAGGGAACTCGCTCTCGTCGGCGTTCGGCAGTCCTCTCGCGCATGCGAGATTGACGGCGGCAATGTCGGTATACTTCGCGACGAATTCGTCGGGATCGAGATGGAGAAGCTCATGGAGAGACGGAATCGGGAGTTGAGAACCAACTCCGCAAGCCTGCTCTCTCTCGATAGGCCGATCCGCCAAAGTCATCGTGATGCGCCCCACGGGTAAAATGAAAGATTTACACAGTGGTATCCTGGAGTATCAATAGTCGTAACATCCCGCTGTAGATGAGTCAAGCCCCCGCCCGGTTCTCCTGGTGAATTCTTCGCAGGCAGCGACCTGCTTGATCAACTAGCCATTTCCACCTCTAGGGAGGGGTGTCTACAGCGGGCATGTAGGTGCCCCAAGGCACTTTGTTCAGTTGTGTTAACCAGATTAAACTACTTGCGTCGAATCCCCCTCATTTTCGCATTCCCGGCACGTCGGTGGCCAATGTTTGGGACCTCTGGGTGTTTCCCGCCGATTCGCCGGACAAACAACCCGAGAATGTGGTCGTAACCAGCTCGTCGAAGGACGCCTGGGCCGCGCTCTCGCAGGGGCGCCGCGTGCTACTGCTGGCGCACAAGCACGGCAGCTCGAAACAGGCCGGCTGGATGCCCTTGTTCTGGTCGTCACGCTTCTTTC
>CAYYOX010000650.1:0-4216 GCA_964473065.1 uncultured Planctomycetaceae bacterium
G
The DNA here is from genome assembly GCA_964473065.1 of uncultured Planctomycetaceae bacterium. Classification (GTDB taxonomy): domain Bacteria; phylum Planctomycetota; class Planctomycetia; order Pirellulales; family Thermoguttaceae; genus CAYYOX01. The sequence continues at coordinate 2 of CAYYOX010000650.1, forward strand.
TACAAACCCGTACCCAAGGATTCGGCGTTTCAAGCCATCGAGAAGCAGTCGGTGACCAACTTGCGGACAACTCTCCAAAAGCTCGGCGAGATAACCGCCGAAGATAAACCAGTAAAATCTGAAGCTCAAAACCTTCTGCGAGAATACGTCGCCCATTTGCCAGCCGAGGAATTCGAGGATGATTGGTCAGACGTCAAAGAGGCAGAGTTGAAACGTCTTTTGCCGGATTTCGTATTCGTGCCGGTCGGTCGAGATCTCGACTCCTCTCTTCGGATGACAGACACGTCGTTACTTGGGCGACTTTTCCGACCCTTATTCAAGCAGGCCCTGGACGAGGAGGATTTGAAAGAGAACCTTGGCCAGCTTCGATCACGTCTACAAGACTCCGCTGAAGAGCGTGTCACCGGACTGCAGGCTCTTCTACGGGAGCAGTTGAACAACCAGACTGTGGCTCTCACTCATTCGATCGATCTAGACCCGATAAAGGGGCTGACGTTCGATTTCGGAATGGACGATGAGCGGGTACAGGGTATTCCGATCGAGAAGCGCGGAGCTGGTGTACACAACAACCTGACGTTGGCGATGTTCCGGCTGCTGGCAGAGTCCGGAACGAAGGACTTCATTCTTGCGATCGAAGAACCGGAGAACAGCTTGCATCCTCGCGGACAACGAGAGATGCTCTGGGCATTGCAGGCGTTGTCGCAAGATGCGCAAGTCATCTGCACTACCCATTCCAGTGTTTTTCTTGACCTTGGCCGGCTGGAAGACAATGTCGTACTGACACGCACCTCCAACGGGAACACCATCTCGCGATCGTTCGAGACAGACAACATTGGCGAGCTTCGCGATATTCTCGGTATTCGCATTAGCGATGCTCTACTGAGTGGTGGTGGGAACTGTGCACTTTTGGTGGAAGGCGCCACTGAACTCCACGCATATCCACATTTCTTTCGCTTGGCGGGGTATGATGCTCGCGCCCTCGGGATATCGATCATCGAAGCTGGCGGTTCTGACTTTCAGAAGTTCCGTCAGTTACTTCTCGTGTTGAAAGTATATGGAATACCCGCGGTGGTTGTGCTCGACAAAGACGCTGAGAAGACAGCGAGAGACCTGCAATCGTACGGACCCGGTGGAGAGCTGCCCAATCTGCGACGGACTTTCTGGCTCAACGAGGGCACATTCGAGTCATACATACCGCTCGACATCGCTTTGCATGTGATTAACGAACGCTATGAGGGAGAAGAGATCACCATCGACGATGTCGATGAAACAAAGAATCGTTTGGAAGAGTTGCAGAAGTTGATCTATTCAAAAAAGGGCCTGGGAGCGCGGTTCGAGCACTTCAAGGTGGAATTCGGCGAACTGATTGGGAAGGAAATGGTATCCCGAGATACGCCGGTGCCACCTCAAATCAAAACGATTCTCGACGTGGTAGGGGGAATAGCTGTTGGCGACTAGCCCGAGCGACAGCCGGGGTATCGGCACGGTCCGCTACCCGCGGATCGTGCCGCGGGATGAAGAGTGTGCCAAAGAACTCAAAAAACGCACCCTAACGAACCTCTACAACGAGCGTCCCACCTAGCTCGACCTGGCCCACCAAAAGCTCGACCAAGCCGTCTTCGGCGCCTACGGCTGGGACCCAGGCATCTCGGACGAAGAGTTGTTGGAGAAACTGTTGGAACTGAACCTGAAGCGAGCCGGGACGGAAAGCTGAGAGCCGGTCAGTGTTTGCTTCCCACTGTCACACGCTCCGGAGTCCATGCTCCTCGTAAACACTCTTCAGGCGATTATAGATGGTCCACTGCTCCTTCTCTCCGTCTTCAACCGGGAACACGTCAGAGTGAATGCTGCAAATGTCGCGAGTTCGCTCCTCCGGCAGATTAGCCCAACTGGCAATTTGGCGCGTTGATGCGATCTGCTTTCCTCCTTTGTCCTCCGTGTTCTTTGAGAGCGCGCTGTAAACTCGTTTCTTGTGAGCACGCTCGAGAATCTTCGCGCAGCCGAACTGTGCCAGACGATTAAAAACACCGGCAATAAACGTCATCTGAACTCCTCCATTCCTTGACAAGTCGTGATCGGCACCTGGGCGGTCTATGCCCACGGAACGACAGTCTTTCCTATCGCGGCTTCACCGCTCGTTGCGGCTGTGTTTCGCGCCCGGAGTAATTTCGCTCAAGGCGTGGCAGACCGCCCTTGGCTTGGCCGAGCCTTCGAAGGTTGATTATACGTCGATTTACGGTCTCTACGTCCATCTGCTCATCCGCGGAGAGTCTGGCATTGACCTGATCGGCAAATCTGGTAGACAGATCTGGGGACGCTACGATCTTGTCGGCCGCCGCACCGAATTGCTCATGGAATTTCACATATGCGTCGCGGATCACTTCATCGATCGCCTTTTCGATAACTAGTTTGGCCATGGAATTCACTTCCTTTCTAACAGAGGTTTTGCGAACGTCGATCGTTCGACCAACATACTGCGTGCCCACTTTTGGCAGGTACACACAATTGGCACCAGTGTACGCAAGTTCTGTACCACTTTGTTCAGTTGGAATAATACCCCGCGTTTTTGGGCATTCGCGACACAAGGCGCCCAAAGGCCCGCAAAACGCGACTGCTAAAACCGGCACATCGGTAGTAGTTGGTGTCAATAATCTGCCATTTTGGCAGGCCCACCAAAAGCTCGACCAAGCCGTCTTCGCCGCCTACGGCTGGGAGCCGGGGATCTCGGACGAAGAGCTCCTGGAGAAACTCTTGGAGCTGAACCTTCAGCAAGCCGGAACGGAAAGCTGAGAACGGAAAGCGGAGAGCGGGAAGCCGAGCCGGTGTCAAGAGCACTGCTTCTGCGAAGCAGTGGCACACTATCCACTAACCACTCCCCACTAACCACTAACGGGCATTATCCACAAGTGTGCCACGGCTGGCCGGCCAGTTTTTACCTTTGACAGCACCCCCCTATTTGTGGTATCCTCAACGGAATCCTCTTGACCACTGAGCGTAAAATCACGTAGAAGGCGTTGTGTTTCGGGGCCAGTCGCTTTCCACACTGGTCGTGGGGAGTGTAGAATAGGGAAGAGAGGCGGAGCCCTGTTGCCCTGCTGCCGATAAGATGATGGGGTAATAGTGCGGCCAAGGATTTTGGGCTGGCGACATTTTGTCCTGAGGTTTTTGTTATGAACGCTCCCGCCGATTTGCTCCGCAGCAAACTCCGCGTGTATGCCAGAGAAACGGAGTTGTGGAAGGTCGATCACGACCGAGCAATGGCTTTCTTCCGCTTCGACGACCATCTGGGCACCGGAATCCAACTGTTTGAGTCCATCACGCGATGGGATGAAAGTTGGCGCAGCAACGTCTTGGCGGGCGAGGAGCAGCACGACCCGATGGTGGCCGATGAGATCAAAGAGGCCTATCAGTGGTGGTTCAGACCGTGCGCGGAAGTCGAAGCTCAGCTTGAGACCTTTGAACACGAATTCGGTCCCACTAAAAACGGCGAAAGATTCCGGCAGTGCCATCGGGAGTGTGCCGGTATTCTGACGCCCGACGAAGAATTCTTCTCCGGTAACGCCTTGTTGCAGGCCCGGGACAAGGCCATCGATACTCACCGAAGGGGCGACACCGTTGAGTTCCGCGACCTCTGCGAGTAGAAGCAACCGTCGAACACCTGAATTCAAGAGGATGTTCGACAGCCTTCCCGCCCATATCCAGAAGATCGCCAAGCGGGTGTTTGAGCGGTTCTGCGAAAACCCTGCATGTCCGACGCTTGAACGCCGCCCGCTAAAGGACACCGACAAGGGTCGGCACCGGGATGGAAGTTTCAAAGTTTCCGTGACCTACCGGTACCGCGCCATCTACGCGGTGGACCGCGAGACCAGCACGAACGTCTGGTACTGGACAGGTTCACACGAAGACTACAACAACTTCGTCGGGAAAATCTAGCTCTTCGGCAAAGTGTCGTCCAGGGCGTATGTCTTATCAATAGAAACGTCCAATGGCGAGGCGACATGCTGAAGTATAAACCACCTGCCTGGCCCACCAAAAGCTCGACCAAGCCGTCTTCGCCGCCTACGGCTGGGAGCCGGGGATCTCGGATGAGGAGCTGCTGGAGAAACTGTTGGAACTGAACCTGAAGCGAGCCGGGACGGAAAGCTGAAAGCCGGGCCGGTGTTAAGAGCACTGCTTCTGCGAAGCAGTGGCACACTATCCAGTACGCAGTGATTC
>CAYYOX010000651.1:0-4201 GCA_964473065.1 uncultured Planctomycetaceae bacterium
GTTGGTTTACTTGGTTGGGCAGTGTCAAACGGTCGATCGCAGTCAAACGGTCGATCGCAATTACCCTGATACGATCAATTATAGCTACGAGCCATACATTTTGCCACCGGAAACTTTCCCCAAAGGGGTGGGGGCAGCCTCGAAAAGCATGGCGGCATTCGCGGCCTTGGGCTGCGCCTGGCCTTCCCTATATTGCCTATAGTCACATATAAAACAGAAACAGCAGCAGTAAGACCCCGGCCACTAGAGTGGTTTAATAAATTTCTCGCTGGGGACCAGCAAAAGTGGTTGACAATAATAGCTCGTGTGGTAGAATCAGGGTTAATGATCAGGGAACTGGGGGGTCCAGTTCAGATCTCTTTAGTCGACCAACCGAAGCTACGAGGCAGCGCGAGCGCCACGGCGCAACCTGAATGACGAAGCCTTCACTTCGTTGCGCGCCCGTGGGGTCGGTTGGTATCTTGACACGTAGGCTTCAGCCGATCTACCACGCGTGCCCGATGAATTCCAGTCGTCTGACTGGTATCTTCCGCTTCGTCGAAGTTGTTCCCGTGGGCGAAAGCCCCGTTGGTCGCCGCCTGAATTATCCCAAGATATCACCACTTCCTTACTTAGCCACTTCCTTACTTAAAAGGGCAAGAACCATGTTGAATAACCTGTTCGGAAAATGCATTGTAGCCTTGATGATGTGTTTCTTAGCCGCGAGCACGGTTTGCGCGGAGAGCGTAAACCTCGACTTGGTTAGCGTCGGCGATGCAAACAACGTTGCCAGCGAAACCGGTTACGGCGCCGTTGGTTACGAGTACCAAATCGGCAAATATGAAGTGACGAACGCCCAGTACGCCGCGTTTCTCAATGCGGTGGCGGCTGATGACACCAACGGCCTGTATAGCCCGATGATGGATCTCGGCTGGAAGGAAGTGGGCGGCATTGTCCAAGAAGGATCGGCGGGAAGTCGTACCTACTGGGTTCGGGATGGCCGTGAAAACAAACCGGCCACTTACGTGACTTGGTTCCACGCATTGCGTTTCACCAACTGGCTGCACAACAACCAGCCCGAAGGCGACCAAGATGGGGACACAACCGAGAACGGTGCATACGACTTGGCGCTGGGTGCGCTTACGGAGAGAAAGCCTGATGCTCGCTTCTTTCTGCCCAGTGAGGATGAATGGTACAAGGCGGCCTATTACAAGGGCGACGGCGCAGACACTGGATACTGGGAGTTCCCCACGAAAAGTGACGTGGTCCCCAGCAGCGAGGCCCCGGCCGGAAGCGCCGGCGACGCCGGGTCGGCAAACTATTATGACGAGGGCTTCGCGGTCGGCAGTCCCGAGTATACCGCCAACGTGGGATCTTATTCGTTTTCCGAGAGCCCTTACGGCACATACGACCAGGGCGGTAACGTCTGGGAATGGAACGAGTCGCCCATGCCCTTCGATTCACGAGGCCTCCGCGGCGGTTCGTACCTCAGTCTGGTGCAAGACTTGCAGTCTTCGAATCGTGTCAATGCCGAGCCGTTTGTCGACTACCACAACGTTGGCTTCCGCGTCGCGGCTGTGGTTCCCGAGCCTGCCTCGCTGGTGATGCTGCTCTGTGCCGCGATGTCCCTAACGCTATGGCAGTGGCGTCGTCGTCGATAGGGTCGAACTCCCCGCCTTCCTCAGCAGTGGTCTAAATCAAGCCACATGGCCAGTCACTTTGTGGTAGATTCGCCCTGTGGTAGATCGATCCATGATTATCCTCTGCTGCGGGTCTCGTGGAGGTCGTACAGCGCGAATAGTGTCTCGCGGATGTCTCCGTGATGGGACGCGAACTCTCCGGCGACGTCCTCTGCGGTGACATGGGCCGGATACCCGACCAGCAATTGGTTGACCAGGGCTTCGACCATCGGCAAATCGGCCCTGGTGTGGAACAGATCGGGCAGCCCGACCGGACGATGGGCCGTGACCAACAGGCCTAGCCCGTGACGTTGGCAGAAGCGTTTTGCTCTGATTCTACTGAGAAACCCAAGCTGCTCGTAGCCGTCAACGATCAGGACGCCACCGCGTTTTTCTTGGAACGCCTTTTTCAGATCGATGGGCAATCGGCGCTGGCCGTCGTGCAACTCGACCAGGACCGGATGTCGCCCGGCCGCTTCGAGGCTCGCCAGCAAGGTGGCCAACAGGGCCGACTTACCCGAGCCATGGGGGCCGATGATCTGTCCTCGCCAGCAGTTAGATTGCAGCCGATCGACCAACTGCCGGGCAGGTTGTCCCGAGGGGAATAGGAACTCGGTCGCGCCGGGCCGGACTCGGGCGGCGGCGAAGGGGTTTCCCGTCCTGGCCGGATCACGCTGCCCGTTCACGGCGCGACCGCCTTGGCTGCCGGAATGTTGCCCAATTGGAATCCCAAATCGTTGACCAATTCCCCGCCTTGTTGCGGGAATACGCGAACCCGCACGCACCAGTGGAGCTTCACGATGATCCCATCGTAGCTCAACGGGCTGGCCGGCAAGGTCGTGCTGAACCGGCCGGGTCTTGCAACATCAATCGGCGAACCGTCTTCCGTGCCGGTGCGCCAGAAGTCGTGCACGGCCAAGTCCTCGTCCCCTTTGCCTTCGCTATGCCACAAGACGGAGACCTCGATCGCCTTGATCTGGCCGGGCGTGAGTCCCTCGACGCGGTATTCCCCCGCAAGCGTTTCGCCGGGCTGGTATGCACGCACGTCGCCGTCAAAACGGATCGTAACCGTCGGGTCGTTCATGCGTCTTGGCTTCCCTGATCAGGATGCACGATCACGGTGAACGAGCGCCGGTAGTCGGGCCAGCCGGCCACATCGCCCTTGACCACGACCCGCCACTGGATCTCGTTATGGCCGGCCTTGAAGGAGTGCATGGCTTCGGCGGGAACCCTCAGCTCGCACTCCGACTCGAAGGGCACGCCTCGTCGCACTTCGAACCCCTCTTGGCGAAAGACTTCCTGGCGATAGACCTCTCGCGTTTCGGTTCGCGTGTTGGTGCCTTGGCGGTAGGTGGCCTCTTCCTGGCAGACCAACAGCACGTCGAGCGAGTTGACCCTCAGCCGCCCCGACTGCGAGACCAGCAACCGGCACTGCTGGCCGGGGTGCAGCGGATGGGCCGAGATTTCGACCCGCGTAGCCCCAACGCCCGTGGTGATCAGCAACTGGCGGAAGAACAAAAAGATCAAGCCGATCCCACCCAACACGAACGGGACAGTGAACAGGGTCAGGAACCAGTCGGGCTCTCCGCGCAAATGCCCTTGCACGGCCATGACCACGAAGACCGACACGATCCCGTTCCAAAACACGCACATCAGAAGAATGCCGAACAGGGCCAACCCGGGCGACGTGCCGATCGGCAGCCGATATTTCAGTCGGGTGCCCGGGCTGTTGGTGATGTTGCTCTCGTCAGGGATGTTGGGGAACTCGGTGCGTTGGTCGCCGTTGGCACTTAGCAGGTTACGTCCCTGCGTTTTTTGGGCCATCACGGCCCGATGTTCGGCCGATTTCCCCCAGTGCAGCACGCGATAGATCATCCCGCCGCCGCCGATGACAAGGAACGAAATCGGCAACAGAAAGGCCAGCCAGACCCACCATTGGTAGCCGCGAACCAACACGGCAGTCTGTGGATCCAACGGATCGTACCAACAGTTGTAGGTCTTCGGATTCTCTTCGTTGATAACGAATTGATCCAGGATGGCCCGTTTCCCGGCCATCCCGCCGGAGTAGGTTCCGTGGATGTCGTACGTCCAAGTGACGTAATCTTTTCCCTCGGCCCGATACTTGATGTTAATCTCGGGCCGGTAGGCGTCGCCGTCGGAACTCCCCAAGCGTTTATCGAGAACGACGCATTGGGCGTTGACGAACTCGTGATTCACTCGCCATTCGGGAACGACGAGGAAGATAATCGTGGCCGCGAGGGCGCCGCATCCGATGAGGAAGAACATCGCGAAGAACAACAACTCGCCGGCGCTGCCGACTGCCTTCGACCCGGTTCGTCGATGGCCACGTTTCTTCTCGTAGTAGCGGAATCTGCGAGCCACGGTGGATCCTCTAGTCTATAAAGCCGCGACCGGCGGTCGCGCCGAAATACTGAGATGCCCGGAAGCATTCTTCTCGCTGCCAGGCGCGACCGGCGGTCGCGGCTTTATAGCTTGGGCGCGACGTCATCGTTCGGGCGCGACCGGCGGTCGCGGCTTTATAT
>CAYYOX010000652.1:0-4199 GCA_964473065.1 uncultured Planctomycetaceae bacterium
GAAACATGAACCGCGGCGTGCCGGTGAATCCGATCGTTCGCTTCAGGTCGGCATCAATGTACATATCGAACTTTTGGTTCGCGTTATCGATGACATACGTGACCATGAACCACGCACCGGCGGGCAGATCGCCTCCCTGGCCGTTGCTGCCGACATCTCCGGCGTTGATGTCCACGCCGGTATGGATCCAGCCGCCGCCGGAACCGACATCGCCGTGGATGTTGGTTCCCTGAACCTTGAGGTCGAAAGTCGTATCGCCTCCGAACCGCGTACCCAGGATACCATACCAACCTGCCCCCGGATCGGCGGCGATGTTGACCCAGGCTGAGACCGTGTACTCGTTCATATCGAGCGAGGCGTCATAGGGAACTTCGACGTAGTCGGTATCGCCGTCGAAAAACAGCGACCCGGATCCGACCCAACCTGCATTCCAGACGGCGTCGACCACCGTTCCGTGGTTGGGACCGGCGCTATCCAGGGCGCTGGGGTTGCCGTCGCTTCCCTCGTCGAAGGAGTAATGGGCCGTTGCACCCGCGGGCGCGCCGCCGGCGCTAACCGTGACCTGACCGCCCTTGAGGGTGATGTCGGCCTCGTTCATCAAATCGGGGCCACTGGCCCAGAACAAGTCCTCTCCCTCGACGGTGAAGCTGACGACTGGGCCGAGCGAGAGGCGCCGGTCGATGCTCAAATGGTTTGCGCCGGTAGCGACCACGGCGCCTTCCGCCACGGTCACGGTGCTGACGCTCAGATCGGCCCCCGCCGTACTCAATGTCCCGCCGGTGGCGTTGATCGAAGTGACCGTACCACCGCCGGAGACGGTCACGTCACCTTCGGCCATGTTAATGCCGCCGTCGCCGCTGAGCATCTCACCGGCCACGTTCAGCGAGTAGCCGTCGGTGGAACTCAGCGCCAGCGTGTTGCCGTCGAGCGTAACGCCGTTAGTCGCGCCGCCCAGCGTAACCGCCACGCCGGTCGTACCCGTATTGCCCGCTCCGGCAGTCACCGTACCGTTTGCGGCCAACGTCAGGGCGTTATCGAAGAGGATGGGATCAACGCTCGCGTTGGCGGCCAGCAATAGCTCCCCGCCGCCGAGTTGTAGCGTCGCCTCATCGAACGGGTTCGACCCGTGTACTCCGACCAAGCGACCTTCTTGCACGTCGAAAGTGACGTTGCCGAAACCATTGGCGCCGACGTTGGCCGCGGTCAGCACCAGATCGGCCGGGCCACTCTTCGAGAAGGTAATCGGATCCGTGGTGTTGATCACGTCGATCGTGCCGAGGTTGACGGGAACTTTCACGTTCAGGCCCACCGCATAAGGCATGTCGCCGGCGGGGTCGACGGTCGCTGCGGCAAACGTGATGCCGCCCGGGGCCCCTTTGGCCGTCAGGACGCCGCGCTGCATGGCCAGGGAACCGAAGTTCGCACTGAAGTCGGTCATCGGCGCCAGCGTGGAATCGTCGGTCACCGTCAGGTTGACGTCGGTGGCCGAGAGTGCCGCCGATCGGACCGTCGACCACAGCCCGCCCGGGTTGATCGCATCTCCGGGGTCGACGGCGGTCATCGTATCGAACAGCGCATCGACGGCAATCTGGTCGATGGGAGCGGCCCATCCTTGAATAAAGCGGGCCTCCATTTCTTCCGTGGCTATCGCTTCGAAGTATCCGATGGCGATATCGTAGGTCCCGGCCGCCAGGTTGGCAAAGCCCACGCGGACCTGAGGTGCGTGACCACCGTTGTTGTCGACGACCAATTCGCCTGCGTCCAGGAAGTCGCCGTCTTGGTTCAGGTCGATAAAGACCGTGCTGCCATCGTCGCTCTTGGTACCGAAGGTAATCTCACCCGCCTCGAGCGGGTCGCCCGATTCTTCCTCACCGATGGTGACCTGACCGAACCAGGCCGCGGCGAAATTGTCGGTTCCGATGGCGCCGCCGGCCTGCGCGTTCATCTCGTCGGCACTGGGATAGGCCAAGGCCGCGTCGAGCACGCTGGTGCTGTCCGGGGCCATGGTCAACAGGCCGATATTCGTGTCGATCGTATCCAGGCGGTGGTCTCTCACTCCCCAATAAAGGATTTGGGGAGCCGAGTCGAACCACCATTCCTCCAGGGCATCATTGACCACGCTGGTGCTCGTGCTTTGCACAATCAGCGAGCCGCCGGCGAGCGTGACATCGGCATCCAACGGCGCTGAGTCGTCTAGCCGCAAGACGCCGCCAGCCACCGCGATCGGGCGCCCGGCCAAGGGAGCCGTGCCGGCGATCTTCAGTACGCCGTCGTCGACTTGCCAGCCGGAGTCCACGTGGGTCATGTTGCTCGGCGCGGTCTGCAGTACCCACGTGCTGGGGCCCTGCTTGGAGATAATGACCGGCGCGCCGTTGGCGTCGATCCCGCCGTAGTTCGTCGGAATTTGCGGATCGAATCCCACCGCCGTGGCGTCTGAGGCGATTGTGGTGCTGTTGAAGCTGATGCCCTCGATGGTCCCGGTAGTCGTCAGCGCGCCCCCGTCGGCCAGGGTCAAGTTACCGAACTGGACCGGGCCGCCGCCAACGGCCGCATGACCCGCTTCGACCGTGGAAGGAGCGGTCACCAACAGATCCGTGTTGACCATGCTCAGTCCGCCGGTTCCGTCGTTGGGCCCGAAACCGCCGCCCCAAAGAGTGTCGACCTCTGTGGCGTTCAGCGCCCGATCGTAGATATAGAATTCATCGATCAGCCCGTGCATGGGTTCGCCAACGATGCCGGCTCCCCCGATGGTATTGCCGATGTACATTCTTTGGCCTTCATTTATGAACAACGGAAGGAGGCCCGCCGCGAAGGTTTTGGTCCGCTTCAGATCGCCGTCGAGATAGAGCTCGATTTGCTTATTGGTATTGTCGACGACGTAGGTGAGCAGATGCCATTGGCCGGGGAACAAGTCGCCTCCCTGCCCGGTTTCGCCGAGATGTCCGGCGTTGATGTCCGCGTCGGTGTCGATCCAAGCAAGTCCGTCGCTCACGTCGGCATGGATTCTGTCCTGGCCGACCTTCAAGTCAAACCCCTGGTCTCCGAAAATTCGCGTTCCCATGATTCCGTAGTCCGGTCCCGGGGGATAGACGTTGGGCTCGCTGTCGATATTGACCCAAGCGGAGACGGTGAACTCACTGAGAGCCAGTGTGGCGTCGTAGGGCACGTCGATGAATCCGGCCCCGCCGAACTGCATGGCCTCGCCTACCAACCCGGCGCTGCCGCTGGTCAGCGAGGCGTTGCCGATTACGTCACCGTCGAGGACCGCGCCGGCCGACCCGCCGTTGGGCGTGGTGCCGTCGGTCACCGAGTCGAACGCGTAATAGGCGATCGCGCCGGCGGGGGCGGAGGCCGAACTGCCGCCGGTACCCTTGACGTTCAGCGTACCGCCGTCCAGGGTGATCGGCTCAATCGCAGCGTCGCTCAGTGCGGCCTCGCCGATCAATTCCAGCGTGCCGCCGGCGACCGCCATGGGCTGCCCGGCCAGCGTGTTCGATCCTCGCAGCCTCAACGTACCGTCCTCGACCTCCCACTTGACGTTGCTGGTATCTCCGGCCAAGGGCGTGTCAAGGATCCAGGTGCTCGGGCCGGCCTTGGCGACGGTCACTTCCGGTTGGGTCGAGAGGTTGGTGATCGGGCCGTAGTGGGTCGGTACTTGCGGATCGAAGCCGACGAAGGTGGCCCCGTCGGCGATGGTCGTGCTGTCGAAGGTTACTTGGGGTGCTCCGCCGGTCGTCGTCAGCACGCCCCCGTCCTCCAAAGTCAAGTCACGAAATTCCACGATCTGCCGGGAATTGGCCTCGATGGCGGAACGGGCCGTCACGCTCACGTCGGTGTTGGCCATGTTCGGCGAAGTGACAACGCCGTACATGGTTTGCAAGTCCTCTGCGCTGAGCGCGCGGTCGTAGATGTAGACCTCGTCGATCAGACCGTTCATCGGCTCGTGGCCCCCGTAGTCGTCGCCGATCCACAGGAGCTGTCCCGGTTGCATCAACAGCGGGATCTGCTCCTGCAAGTACCCGATGGTTCGTTTCAAGTCGCCGTCAAGATAGAGCTTGAATTCCTTGTTGGTGTCATCGACCACGTAGGAAACCATATGCCAATCGCCCACCGAGAGATCGCCTCCCTGGCCGTTGGACCCCGTATCGGCGGCGAGACTGTCGGAGGAAGTATTGATCCAGACGGCCCCCGACCCGACG
>CAYYOX010000653.1:0-4198 GCA_964473065.1 uncultured Planctomycetaceae bacterium
GAAGTTCGACGAAGCGATGGCCACCTCGCCCGTGATCGCGAGCCGAGCCGTGGCCTTGATCGCCAAGCTGTACCAGGTTGAGAAAGCATGCAAGTCGTTCGACGTCGATGCGCGGCGCGTGTTTCGTCGGCGTGAATCGACGGGACATCTGCTCCGATTGCGATTGTTCCTTGAGCAGGAACAGCGTCGTGTCGTGCCGCAGTCGAAAATTAGCAAGGCGATCACTTACGCCTTGAATCAGTGGTCGGATCTTTGTCGGTTCATTGATGACGGCCGGCTGCCGATCGACAACAACGCGGTCGAGCGCGAAATGAAGAAGGCGTAGGCAGACTACCCCCGCTAGTTGCAGTTGTTCGACAAGCCAATCTTTGATAAGAGTGGGAATTTCCGCTCTGTTGGAGTTGGCAGAGTGGCGGCAACGGGCAATTCAAGGAGGAAAGTCATGTCAGCCCCAAATAACAGGGTCCCCCCCCGCGCAAACCCAAGAAAGCGGTCAAGCTAGCAGAGTTGTGGGGCCACCTGCCAAGCACGACGCGGCAGGAAGTGCTGAAGGCGGCCACACGGATCCTGAAGGCTCATGTGTCTCCCGTAGCCAGGGAGGTGCCGCATGACCGCTGATAAGGTTGGTTGTTCGCCTCAATCTATTGAGGCCGCGGGGCCGTTCATCCCAAACGGCAAGATTGCCACGGGACATCTTGCACGGCTGGCCATCGTGTATGTGCGTCAGTCTAGCAAGCACCGATCGGCTATGTTCGAACGAGCGACGGCGTGGCGGTTGAACCCGACGAACAAGCTCGTAATGTTGTTCAACTGCTCTTCGAGAAGTTTGATGAACTCGGCAGTGCGAATGCAGTGCTAAGATTCTTCAAGCGGGAACAGATCCTGATCGGGATTCGGAAGATCCATGGGCCCGAACGTGACGCTCTTACCTGGCATCCGCCGAATCGCAGTACGATCACCGGCATATTGCACCACCCAATCTATGCCGGCGCCTACGTTTTCGGGCGTAGCAAAACAGATCCAAGCCGACGAATTCCCGGCAAGCCGAACTCTGGCCGCCGATTGGTCGCTCGCGACGAATGGCAAGTCTTGATTCAAGACAGATTGCCCGCGTATATCAGTTGGGAACAATGGGAGAAGAACCAGCGGCGACTCAAGGAAAACAGCACAAAATACGGGCCTGGCCCCGCGCGTGGCTCATCTGTGCTGGCCGGTCGAATCCGATGCGGACAATGTGGGGCACGCATGGCCGTATCGTATCTGGAGAACAAAACGACTCACTTCAGTTGTTGTGCCGATCGAATGAATTTCGGTGAACCTCTATGCCAGTCGTTTGAAGCGAGTTCCTTGGAAACTCTTGTCGTGCAGTTGGTGCTAACGGCGTTGGAGCCCGCGTCGGTTGAATTGAGCCTCCAGGCAGCAGAGTCGATCGGATCTGAACGCAAACGTATCGAGAAGCACCATCGTCAATCACTCGAACGGGCGACCTACGACACGACTCTCGCTCGTCGACGTTACGCGGAAGTCGATCCGAACAACCGATTGGTCGCAGCCGAACTCGAGCGGTCTTGGGAATCGCTACTTCAAGTTCAACGCAAAGCCGAAGAGGCTCTCAATCGTTTTCGCCGGGAGACGCCCACAACCTTGACACCGGAACAAAGGCACTCGATTTCGGAACTGGTGAATGATTTTCCGGCACTGTGGCATAGTGCTTCGACGACAGACATTGATCGACAGAGCATCGTTCGTTCGATGATCGATCATGTTGTCGTAGAAGTCGTCGACAACACAGAACGTCTGTCTGTTACGATCCATTGGGCCAGCGGCTTTGAAATGGCGGCTTTGAAAGTCGACACGAAACACGTCGTCGAGTGCAATCCTTCGATCAACTTGAAGCATCCGAAGATATCGCCAAACGCATTGAGCAGCTTTATAACGAGGGCTACCCGTTATCTGAAATTGCCAAACAACTCAACCACGAGGGCTACAAACCCGCAAAGGGAGAACGATTCACGCAAACATCGATGGGGGCGCTTTGCCGCATGTTGCGTCGCAAGGGCATCATAGCCAAAACGCCGAGCATCGAGCCGAATTTCTGGCGGGCCGGTGCACTCTCTGAAACGCTGGGTATCAGGAAATCGACGCTTAGCGGATGGCGCCGCCGAGGATGGGTGCAGGTAAGGCAAGTCGGCAGCCGATGGATATACTGGGCCAATGCGGATGAAATGCTGCGACTCCGAAACCTGGCAGCCCAGCCCGCCAGCGGCTCGACGCCAACACCCCAGGAGTTGACCACCCCCGTGAGCAAAATGCCCGCCGATCCGAGCGGCTAAATCGTGATGAACATTCATAACAAGGAGGCCATTGTGAACAAGCCGTCAAGAAATCGGGGATGGCTCTGATGGGTGCTTACCCTGATCTCCAATCTCATCGCCGTGCCGGCGACGGCTAAACGTCTCATCGCCGTGCCGGCGGCCAAATGACGGAACTCTGGAATCGGGAAGTAATTTCTTTACGAGTCCTAAACGTAATCACCCTCGATGGCCACACCCGGTTCGGCGGGTGGCGGTGTCTCGCCGGGACCTAGGCCTTCTTCTTCGGCGATCGGCTCGATCACGCGCATCTTTCGCCAACCGCCTTGTAGGAATCGGGCTAGGTAGATGGCTCCTAGCAGGCAGATCCAGATGGTAATCACCAGCCAACACCAGAGCAATCCCCAACCGCACCACGCGATGCCGATCCAACTGGCGGCCATGGGCAACGGCGCCATGATCAGCGTGACGCAGAGGATGAACCGCGTGTCGCCGGCCCCCTTGATCGCGCTGACGAAGATGATGTTCATCGCGTCGACCAGACTATAGACGGCCACGAATCGCAAGAGCACAACCGTCATGTCGCGCAGTCGGGCGAACTCGGCCGGGTTGGCGCCCGAGGCGTGACCCAAAAGGAACGCATCCGGGGCGAACAGATAAAGGGCCGCCATGACGCTGAGGTAAGCCTGGGCCATGACGAACGAAGTCCAAGTTGCCCGAGCGGCGAGGTGGGGATGGCCGCGTCCGATCTGTTGACCGACCATTGTCGTCAGCGCGATCCCCAAGCCCAGCATGGGCACCCAGGCGACGCTGTTGACGTTGAACGCCAAGGTCGTGGCAGCCATGGCCTCGGGGCCCAAACGCCCGACCAGAAGCACGAACACGGCAAACGCGCCGACTTCCACGGTCAATTGTACGCCGTTGGGCCCGCCGTAGCGCAACAGGCGGCGAAACAGCTTACCGTCGATACATCGCCCGGCGACCAGTTGATACTTCTCGCGATACGACGGCCGCATCATCCACCGCCAGTAGATCAGCGCCCGAGCCCATTGCGACACGACGGTCGCGGCGGCCGCTCCTTCAATTCCCCAGGCGGGGAACCCGAAGTGGCCGAAGATCCAGGCGTAGTCGAGCACGATGTTCAACAGGGCCGCCGCAACGCCGACGATCATCACCACGCGAGTCTGCCCCCGCCCGGTGAAGAACGCCGAGAACGAGGCGGCCAGTATGTGGGCCGGCGCACCGAAGCAGAGAATCTGATAGTAGATCGTCTCGAGCCCGGCCACCTGCGGTTCGTGTCCGGCTGCGGAAAAGATCCAGGGAGCCAGGGGGATGGTTGCCAGAAACAGGGGTGTGGCGAGCATCCCGATCCACACGCCCTGCCAGACGGCCGCCCCGATCCGCTCGAAGCGGCGCGCCCCGTAGTATTGGGCCACGAACGTGTTCACGTAGGTCGCCATCCCCAGCGGGAAGCAGATCAAGCAGAAGTAGACCATCCCGGCCGGCATGGCGGCGGCCATGGCGTCGGTCGAATGCCAGAGCAGGAACATCCGGTCGACGAAGTTCATCACCGTCCAGGAGGCGGTCGAGATGATCAACGGCAAGGCCAGCACCAGCACATCGCGTCCGCCGCAGGATTGCGACCACCAGTTTCCGGCGTGCTTTCCGAGCGAATTCATGCGGGCCACGTCCAACCGGTCGAGCCCAGGGCATGGGCAAGCAGGAAAACGGCCATTATACCGCCGATGCCCACGGCCCGCCAGCGGCCCTGGGCGGCGAAACCCAGGAGGTCTGGGCCCCTTCCCATCGTCGGGCGGCGACACTGGGGCACCGTGGAAAAGGGGGACAGGCACCGAGCCGGGAAGATTCCCGGCGGGTTTAGCATC
>CAYYOX010000654.1:0-4183 GCA_964473065.1 uncultured Planctomycetaceae bacterium
CCGAAACTTCAGTAACACTAACCACTATCCACTAACCACTGCCCACTACCATGCCCCGTCCTACCGTTGTCACGACCGTTGCCGAGTTGCGAGAAGCGTTGGGATCGTTGCACCGGGAGGGGAAGCGGATTGGGTTGGTGCCGACCATGGGGGCGTTGCACGAAGGGCACTTGAGTTTGGTGCGGCGATCGAAGGCCGAATGCGACTGCACGGTGGTGACGATTTACGTGAACCCCAGCCAGTTCGGGCCGAACGAGGACCTCGATCTGTATCCCCGTCCGCTCGAGGAAGATCTGGAGGCCTTGGGCGAGTGTGGCGCGGAAATGGCGTTCGTGCCCAGCGGTGAAGAGGTCTATGGGCCGGGGCACGCTACTTGGGTGGAAGTCGGCTCGGTGGCCGAGTCGCTGGAGGGTGAGTTGCGGCCGGGGCACTTCCGTGGCGTGGCTACGGTCGTGCTGAAGCTGCTGAACATGGCCCAAGCTGACGTTGCATATTTCGGGCAAAAAGACTATCAACAGGCAGAGGTGATCCGGCGGATGGTTGCCGACTTGAATGTGCCGACCGAGATTTGCGTCTGCCCGATCGTCCGCGAGTCGGACGGGCTGGCCATGAGTTCGCGGAACGCGTACCTTAGCCCCGAGGCCCGCGAGCGTTCGTTGGTCCTTTACAAAAGCCTCGAATTGGCCGGGCAATTGGTCAACCAGGGCGAACGTGACGCCCACGAAATCCTCCGGCAAATGCGACAAGTCATCGGCCAGACCCGGGATGCGCGGATCGACTACGTGGCCCTGGTCGACCCGGAAACATTAGAACCGATCGAGACAATCACCGGCCGCACCTTGGCCGTATTGGCCGTGAAGATCGAAAACACGCGACTCCTTGATAACAAGATATTGGAAGGATGAATGCCGCTGGCTCCCTTCGTCCTTACCTCCCATGCAATCGACCCTATTCTACATTCCGCACGAGTTTCTTGGCCTTCCTGTGTTTGGGTTCGGGCTGTTGCTGGGGGTTTGGGTGTTGTTTAGCGTGGCGTTGATGGCGTGGCTGGTTTGGCGACAGGGATGGGTTGCCGATACGTGGGCATACGTGCCGTTGCTGTTGCTGTTGGCCGCGCTGATTGGGTGGCTGCTGCCCGTGCTGGGCCAGGCGCGAGGGTTGCCGATCCGCGGGTTCGGGCTGATGAATCTTGTGGCGGTGCTCAGTGCGACCGGCTTGGCCGCATGGCGGGCGCGTCGGGTCGGGCTGGATCCCGACATGATGGTCACCTTGGCGTTTTGGCTCTGCGTGCCGGGCATCCTCGGCGCCCGAGCGTTCTATGTGATCGAATACTGGCCCGATCAGTATGGGCCCGTCTTGCAGCAGGAGGGGCGGATCGCCTTTCTCCGTGCTCTGATCAACGTGACGGAGGGCGGGCTGGTCGTTTACGGGTCGCTGATCGGTGCGTCGATTGGCCTGTGGGGTTTTGTGCGCAAGCACCGGCTTCCGCTGTTGGCCGTTGCCGACTTGATCGCCCCGTGCATGTTGTTGGGTCTGGCCCTGGGACGGCTGGGGTGCATGCTCAACGGTTGCTGTTTCGGCGGGGTGTGCGAATTGCCATGGGCCGTGACGTTCCCCGGCGATAGCCCGGCCCATTATCATCAGATCCTACACGGTCACACTTCGATCCACGGCCTGCGAATTACGGCCGACGAGCAAGGCCGTCCGAAGATCGCCGAACTGGAAAAAGACTCCCCCGCGTGGAAACAGGGTTTGCGGCCGGATCAGGTGATCTCGAATATCAACGGCGTGCCGATCGAATCGGTCCGACAGGCCACCCGGGAATTGATGAGACTGAACAAAATGGTCTTCGCCGTGGAAGGAATCCCCCAGCGCATCGAGTGGCCGTTGCAGGCCGGCCCGGTTTTGGACCCGACCCGGCGCCGCGAGGTACTCGAGGGACGGCGGTTCATCCACGGGCTGAAGATCGCCGGCGACCGACGCGACCGACCGGTGATCGCGGAGGTCGAGCCGGGCTCGCCGCCGAGTCGCTACGGGTTGAAGCCGAAGCAACGGGTCGTCGCGATCGATGGTCGGCGAGTCGAGGCGGTCAAGGAAGCTCGCTGGGCCCTGTTGAATGCTAATAAGATTTCGGTGGCCACGGAAAAGGGCCGCCACGTGGCGCAGTGGCACGTCGAAGGCCCGCCTCATGCCGATCGGCCCGTACGCCCGATTCATCCCACGCAACTCTACAGCGCGATTAACGCCCTGCTGCTGTGCCTGCTGCTTATGGCCTACGATCCATTCTGCAAACGGGACGGGCAATTGTTCGCCGTAATGCTGACGATCTATCCGATCACCCGATTCCTACTGGAGATCATCCGCACGGACGAGAGCGCCGTTTTCGGCACGGCCTTGAGCATATCGCAGAACGGCAGCCTACTGATACTGGTCGGCGTGGCCGCGCTATGGTACTACGTGTGTCGTCGCCCGGTCGAGCGAGTGTTTGCCTGAAGCGATGGCTGAGGTTTTTGTAGGAGGCGACTCCAGTCGCCGATTTTCCCGTTTGTCTGGGCGACTGCTCACTTTACGCGAAATCGGCGACTGGAGTCGCCTCCTACAGAACGCGCATGTTTCACGCGTGCCAGGTATAGTCGCCT
Organism: uncultured Planctomycetaceae bacterium; assembly: GCA_964473065.1. GTDB lineage: Bacteria > Planctomycetota > Planctomycetia > Pirellulales > Thermoguttaceae > CAYYOX01. The sequence goes on from CAYYOX010000654.1 coordinate 2,640, forward strand.
ACTTGGAAAAAAGGAAACTCGACAGCCGTCGCTTCAAAGCGGGGGTGCGCATGTAGCGGAGCCAATCGTGTTCTCGGCCTACGGAATGGCTGACGTTGATCGTTTCCACTCGCTTTAGATCCACGCCACCGGTCGGGCCATGGAACCCCAGAGCCACCGGCCGGCGACGACGATCCAACAGCGAATACCATTTCATGGCCGGGTCGCGCGGGTTCAGTGCAATCAGTATGCGGCGGACTTCCTCCAGAGCGCGCCCGTTGCGACGGCCCGGGGCCAACCAGTCGGCGTCCAACGCGGGAGCGATCAGCACGGCACGCCGACGGGGTTTCTGCCCATCTTCGACAAGCGGCCCGTCCGTTCTGTTTACTTCCGTTTCATTCACTTCCGGCAAACTTCTTCCCGCTATCTGGCCGCCGGCCAATAGATGCAATGCGCCGGTGACCACCCGGGCGCCAAAGCTGTAGCCGACCAGATCGACCGGCGTCTCGGGCCCAATGTCTCGCAGGCACGACGCGAGGTAGTAACTCTGCACATCACACATGGCGGCCTTGCCGCGAAGGTCTCTGAGTCGGCTGCCGCGCACCCGATCGCTGGGCCAAGAGAAGATGACGAACCGATTAGGTCGGTCGGCTCTGTTGGACTCGATCCGACGACGCAGGGCCCAGCCAGCCGAAACGGCCTCGTTTCTGTTGAGCCCGTAGCCATGCACGAAAATCGTCGTCCGCAGCGAGTTCTCCGACGGATCGAGAAACCCTCGACGGTTGGATTCTGCCCATCGGCAATCGTCCTCGAACCGCCAGTACCTGACGTGCTCCTTGGCGGAACCGATCGAACCGCAACGCGGCGCGGCCCGGGTGCTGATCAGCCAAACGTGTGACGAAGTTTCCTCGCCCACTGCGTGAGGCGCCGCGAGGAACAAGGCCGGTAGGAACATCAAGATCGCAATTCGCGGGGCCAATCGTCGAGGCATCGTCTCTTCTTTCGTCACTAAGTTTCAAAGGCAAGCACAGTCGGGAGGTGCTTTCCGGATTCTTTCCAATCACGACGCTCGGTCGCGCAACTCCACGCCTCGGACGGGAATTCCCCCGATTGTTTACGACGCTAGATTCCACCCCTATCCGAGGGTGCCGAAGCGGCTAAACCAATTGTAGCTTCTTTTCCACTTGGTGTGCGGCAAAACCCGCAAACCGGCCTGTTTCAAAAAAACCCGATCGTCGCGTTTGCACATCACGAAACGTGGTGTAGAGTTGACGTGGCAGTTGCTTTGCGATGGCAGTAGTAGGTTTCGATTGGAGAAAAGTATTATGAAGAAGGTGTTAATCCTGACGGCAATCCTGACGCTAACGGTTGGGACACTTGGTTGTAAGTGCTGTGGCCGGTTATTCCGCGGCGCGGCCTGCAATCCCTGCATGCCGGCGGCCACGTTCGGGTCGCCCGGCCCTTCGTTCGGTGCGTGTGATCCTTGCGCGGGCGGACAGACGATCACGCCCGGCCCGGCGCCCTATTCGGCCGTACCGGGTCAATAGTGGTTGGGTCAATAGTGG
>CAYYOX010000655.1:0-4182 GCA_964473065.1 uncultured Planctomycetaceae bacterium
TAGGCGGACACTGCGCGGTCTCCGGCCCAAGGCGGCTCGATGTGTGTGGACGTTCGAAAGACCGTTTAGCGCCACGTTGCCGCAGAGGATCTGGAAGATCATGCGTTGCGGCTCGAAGGCCAGGACCGCGCCCTTCGGTCCGGTCGCTTGGGCGAAGAAAAGGGTGTGGCTGCCGATATTGGCGCCGATATCCAGCACGACGTTTCCCGGCCGGATGACCTGTCGCAACAGATCCATTTCCCCTTCGGACCACTCGCCGTACAGGTCAAGCGACCGGCCGACGTAGAGGTCGTTGGCCAAATACAGCATCGGGCCGTAGCGGCAGTGTTTTAGCCGCACGTGCTTGCACGGGAGTTCAAACGTTGGCCCCATGGCTGGCAATCCTCATCCCTATCGCGGATCTGTCGAATCGGGCGGACGCATATCGATAGAGACCGCCGGGGGTTGCTCCTCAGCCGGTCGTTTTGACCGCAAGATCCTCCAGCCGGAAGCAACCGTTTCGTACTCGATGTTCCTTTCTCGCGTCACCGTCTCCAATGTTCTTCGCACGTCGTCCTTGTCGAGGCCATCTCCGGCGATGATGGCCGTAGGAAACAACTCCAACGCGGCCGAGAGATCGCGATGCAGCCCATCGGCGTTCTCGTGAGCACCGAAGTAGACCAAGTCCGCTTCCAGCCCGTCCTCGGCCACGCGTTGCAAGCCTTCGTCCGTGCTCGACTTGACCGGAACAATCTGGCCGCGGTAGTTCCAACACTCGGAAAGAAACGTCTCGTGAAGTCGCGAGACGAACGGGGCTAGCTCCGGATCCTCTTGCTGTTGTCGAAGCCCGTCCCAGGAGTCGATGGCGATGATCGTTGCCTCGGGGGCCAAACGAGCCAGGAACCTCGTTGCGTTTCCCGTCCAAGCCCCGACTTCGACGACAAGCTTGGTTGACTGCGACACGCAATCGGTGAGCAGTTTGCCCGGACCGTGTCCGTCGCGCTGTGGGAACGGCGGCACTTCGGGCCGCTGCGGTGGCCACGCATACTGCGAAGCGAAGTTGGCCAGTTTCGGCGGTCGCTCGGTCTCGGTCGCCCGAGCGGTACGGGGCGCCTTGCCGAAATTCAGCGTGAACGTATCGAATCGCTGACGCTTTAGCCCGGCATCTTCCCAACCGTATTGATACGACCCGATATGCCAGAGGCGAATGGACGTATCGGCATAGATTCGGTAGCCACATTCCCGAGCGCGTTGACAGAATGCGTAGTCTTCGGCCAAATACCAATGACCTTCCTCGATCGGCCGGATCATGGGCTGAAAGAACGGGATCATGGGCCGACCGAATCGCTCGTTGCAGACCGGAAGCTCCAGCTTACGTTGGATCGTCATATAGGCTTCCCTGCGAACCAGCATAAAGCCGGTGCCGGTATACAGCACCTCGACCAACCCGCCGCGCTTGCCAAAAACCATCGAACGGGCGCCGGGCGCGACGTGACACGCTAACGCCTGCTTGCCCTTCTGCGGATACACTCCGGCGACAATCGGATGTGGATGAGCACGAAGCTGATCGACACTGTCCGGGTGGAAGGCGATATCCGAATCGATCCAGAGGGTCTCTTCGAAACCGTCCAGCAGTGCATCGGTCGCCATCTGATTGCGGCCCTGGTCGATCGCCGCGTAGCCACCCACGCGTCGAACCCGGTAGCCTCGTCGCTCCAACTCTTCCAGCGCGTCTTCACACTCCTGATGAATGAACCCCGAAAATGGGACGAGAATGACACACTTGCGCGGATCCATCGGGGCAAGCGCTTGTCGCGGGGCCGTCGGCCCTGGACTGGGCCTACTTGGCGGCGTCCGCTGGCCGGTGACGATCGTTTGCTCACTCTCGGGAATTCCGGCAAACGTCAAGACCTCCCGCACTCCCGCCTCGGTGGTGAGAATCTCCGTATCCCAAAGTTTCACGTTTTCGGGATACTGTACCAGAAGCTCGTCGACCCGCTGGTAATACTCGTCCCAATAGCGAGCGATGCCCTCGGATCGATCCTGCGTGTCATACTGGGGAAACGTCCGCGTCCAGACCGGATCATGACACCATCCCGGCGCCGGTTCCCGTGCCCAATGGTTGACCGGAAACGGAAACGCCCCATCCAGGTACTGGCAGAACCCGTCGACCACTTCCTCGCGAGGTCTTTTCAGACAAAGGATCCGAATCTGCGGCTCCAGCCGAATGGCCTCTTCGACGTACGGCAGATAGAACGCAGCCACATCGCCGACGAGTCGTGCCTCGTGCGTCTCCAGAAGTCGTTGCAGCCGCTCTTGAATGCCGCCCGTGCTTTTGTCCGTTATCCAGGGAAGCAATGGCGGGCGTTGGTGCGTCACATGGGCGCCGGGCTGCTGGTTGAGGATTTCGGTCAACAACCCGGTCCCACACTGACCGGCCCCCATGCCCAGAATAATCTGTCGGTTCATCGGTTACTCGTCTGAAGATGCTCAATAGAAGGTGAAAAACACGAACACGCGAGCTTCATCCATCATAACTGGCGGATAAACGATTGTCTATCGGATCTGCAAAGTGGAAAACGGGGACTGGCTCCGAGCATATATAGATGCCCAACACGCCGAAAACCTCCCCGGCTCGGTGCCTGTCCCCGTTTTCCACCGGTCGAGCCGGGAAACCCAGCCGAATCATAACCGCCTACCGTCTCCAGGGCACAATGCCGAACATTCTTCGATCGCCACCGGAGCGGCCCCTTGACAGACGGCCGCCTCGCCGGGATTGTGAAATCTTGCCGTTCCCGCCTTCAGATCCAACATGAACATGATGCTCTACCCTTGGCAACTCCTGATCGTCACCCTGGCTGGCTGGTTGAATCGAGAGCAACAAGCGGCCGTGGAATATCTTCGTACCGAGAACCAAGTGCTGCGGGAGAAGCTCGGCAAGAAACGGATCCTGCTCAGCAATGATCAACGGCGACGATTAGCGGTGAAAGCCAAAATACTCCCGCGCGCCGTATTGGCCGAGATTGCCACGATTGTCACGCCCGACACGTTGTTGCGCTGGCATCGCGTGTTGGTTGCCAGGAAGTGGGATTACAGCGATCGCCGAAAGAAGAAACCGGGGCGTCCGCCGGTTGGCGAGGAAGTGAAACGACTGGTCGTGCGTATGGCCCGTGAGAATCCGACCTGGGGTTACGATCGGATTCAGGGCGCAATGGCCAACCTCGGTCACGAGATCTCGGACCAGACGGTCGGCAACATCTTGAAGGATCACGGCATCGAGCCCGTACCCGATCGGAAGCGTCAGACCACCTGGAAAACGTTCCTAAAGGCCCATTGGGACGTGTTGGGAGCGATCGATTTCACTACCATTGAAGTCTGGACGAAAGGCGGTCTGGTAACATTCTATCTGTTGTTCGTCATGGAACTCAAAACTCGCCGCATGCACTTCGCCGGTTGCACGACCAGTCCGAATGAGCCCTGGATGAAGCAGGTCGCCAAAAACCTGACCGATATCGAGGACGGCTTTCTCAATGGCAAGCGATACCTGCTCATGGATCGCGACACGAAGTTCAGTGATGCGTTTCGGAAGATCCTACAAGACGAAGGCGTCCAAAGCGTGCGACTTCCACCGCGATCACCGAATCTCAACGCGCATCTCGAAAGATTCTTCAGATCGCTAAAAACTGAATGCCTCGCAAAGATGATCTTCTTCGGCGAGAAGTCGCTCCGCAACGCGGTTCGCCAATTCCTCGACCATTATCATGCCCAGCGCAATCACCAATCGTTGGACAACCGACTCATCGACCCCGGTGAAGAAGTCGGCCGGTCGCAAGGCGACATCCAATGCCATGAGCGTCTCGGCGGTCTGCTGCGATACTACTATCGCGACGCGGCCTAAGCGGCGTTAAGGCGTTGCAGGTTCTTCCGATGCCCTACTCAACGCTGCGCCCTACCGGGCTCATGGCGGTCACACCATGCCGCAAGCCACTCTCGCGCGGGGGCGCATAGCCCGACTTCGGCCGAAATTCGCCACGCGTACGCCTACAGAATCTTGGATTCCACGATAGTTGGGCCTCGTCCATGTTTTTTGACCGTACGGTTGTCGATGTTCAACGGCCCAGAAAGGGCTGCGGCCCCTTTTTCGTTTTTCCGTCCGAAACTTGCCTAGTTTGCCAATATTAGTATTGTGTCCCCGGAATTCCA
>CAYYOX010000656.1:0-4180 GCA_964473065.1 uncultured Planctomycetaceae bacterium
AGTACGAAAAGGCCCGCGAGCATTACGAAGCCCTCCTGGCTGCAAACCCCAACCTTCAAAAGGCCCACTACGGTCTGGTCACGGTCTTTGCCCGCCTGGGAGACAAGGATCGATCCCGACACCACATGGCCAGATTCAAAGAGCTGTCTGGAAACACTGTCACGCTCGACACCGATTCCATGACATTGGCCAGACAGAACCTTCAGACCTTGCGCCAAGATGCGGCAGGTTCTTATCTCGTGGCAGGCCGAATCTATCGGTCGCACGGATACATGTGGAAGGCCGAAAAAGCTTGGCGCAAGGGAGCGGCCACCGATCCCAAGGATACCCTGTGTCGAACGGAACTGGCTATGCTTGCCCTACGACAAGATAGAATCGCCAACGCCGTGCGAATCTTCCAGAAGCTGATCGAGATCGAACCGGACGTCCCGGTCCATTACCTCCAAGAGGCGAGGCTTCATGTCCATCTGAAGCAATTCGAGCAGGCCCAAGAGGTCTTGCAGTTGCTGATTGAGCGCCTACCCGAGCGGGCCGACGGATATGTGGTGTTGGCGGAACTCTACCTAACAAGCGGCCAAAAGCTTCCCGAGGCGAAGGCACTGGCGACCAAAGCCGTGCAGGTCAGCCCAACCGCCGCAAACTACTTCCTGCTTGCCACGGCGTGTGAGAGAAACGACGACCAACCAGGTGCCGTCGAGGCGCTTAGCGAGGCCGTCCGCCTCGATCCCGAAAACGCCTCTTACCAAGAACGACTAAAACAAGTTCAGGATAACCAGTGACGTGAGAAACTTTGCAACGAAATGCCGAGCGCGTATTGCGATGTCAGCCTGGGGCCTTTCCATCATCCTGGGACTGTCTGCCCTTCCCGCGGCATGGGCCCAAAGCCCGATCACGCTCACCGATGTGACCGACCAGACGGGCATCACCTTTAAGCACAGCGACGGCAGCAGCGGTCGGAAGTATCTCGTCGAATCGGTCAGCGCCGGTTTGGCCCTGTTCGACTACGACGGCGACGGAGATGTCGATATTTACTTCCTCAACGGCGCGCCGCTAAAAGGCGCCAAGGCCGACGTGGCGCCCCGCAATGCGCTCTATCGTAACGACGGTAACTTCAAGTTCACCGACGTTACCGCTCAGGCCAAGGTGGGTGACAAGGGATTCGGGCTCGGGGTGGCCGTGGGGGATTACGACAACGACGGCGATCCGGATCTCTATCTGAACAACTTCGGCCCCAACGTCCTCTACCGCAACAACGGCGACGGCACGTTCACCGACGTTGCCCGCCAAGCTGGCGTCGATGACGGAAACAAGGTCGGAGCCGGGGCCGCCTTCCTCGACATGGACAACGACGGCGACCTCGATCTCTACGCCGCAGGGTACGTCAAGTTCTCCTACAAGACTCACCGCCCTACCATCATGTTCGGCATTAAGATGTATGCCGAACCGCGTGCCCACGATGCCCAACCGGACAGCCTCTTTCGCAACAACGGCGACGGAACATTCACCGACGTTAGCCACGAGTCGGGAATCGCCGCCCACGGGGGACGCGGAATGGGTGTGATCTGCGCCGACTACGACGACGACGGGGATACCGACATCTTCGTCGGAAACGATATGAGCGAGAACTTCCTCTTCGAAAACGACGGCGCCGGACGATTCGAGGAGATCGGCCTGATGGCCGGCGTGGCCTGCGATCTGGACGGACAGATGCAAGGCACTATGGGCGTCGAATGCGCCGATTACGACAACGACGGTCGTCTCGATTTCCACATCACCTCCTTCCAAAGCCAGTTTCCCGCCCTCTACAAGAACCTTGGCGATGGACTCTTCGAGGACGTCACGCTCCTTTCCCATGCCGGTAGCGGGTCGCACTCGTCGGTCACCTGGGGGAACGGATTGATGGATTTCGACAACGACGGCGACCGCGACCTCTTCATCGCCTGCGGCCATATCCAACCCAACGCCAGAGAAACCAACGAAGCCACGACCTATCTCTCGCCCAACGTCCTGCTGGAAAACACGGCCGACGGGAAGTTCGTCAACATCTCGAAAAAGGCCGGCGACGGACTGGCCGTCAAACTCAGCAGCCGCGGAGCCGCCTTCGACGACCTCGACGGTGACGGCGACCTTGACGTCGTCATACTCAATTCGCGACGCGAACCGACAATACTCAGAAACGACACCCGCAACGACAACCACTGGATCGAAATCCGGCTACGCGGCGTCAAAACCAATCGCGACGGCGTCGGCGCACGCGTAAAAGTCACCGCAGGCAAGCTCGTGCAAATCGACGAGCGCCATGCGGGCCGTTCCTACCAGAGCCATTTCGGTTCGCTGCTGCACTTCGGGCTGGGTAAACAGCCGCGAGTCGATCGAATCGAGGTCCGTTGGATCGGCGGCGGAGTCGATGTCGTCGAGAACATCGCCGCCGACCAAATCCTCACCATCACCGAAGGCCGTTCACGCTAAGAACGGCAGAAGGCGATGGGTGGCTGGGGCATAGCGCAGCGGTGCCCCAGTTGTCCGGTGTCCCAACTGTCCGGGGTCTGGGGCTTCGCTGCGCTCAGCCACCAGCCACCCCGCAAAGACCCGCTCGCCTCATTCGATCACCATCCGGCACGGCGACAATCGATAGGCGTGACGCTTCGACGAGTGGTCGAACGCCGCGCAATCGAACGGCAGGATGCTTCGCGCAGTGAAGCGGACGTCGTGCGGACTGCCCGTGTCCAGCTTGCGGCGGATGTAAAGCTGCCACCGGCCCGACTCGTAGCTCGACTGGCAAGCAACATCACCCCGATCACCGACCGCCGGCGAAGCCACGATGCCGGGAACGATCGTGCCGACGGGGATCGCGGCGGCCGCTTCCGCCGTGTATGCCGCGGCCTGCTCGGTAAGAATAATGCCTTGCTTGACCGCCCCGGGACCGACGGGCAGAAACTTCGGATGACGCTTGTCGTCGGAGACGTTCTTCGAGTATCCGCCGCTCTGGGCCGGATCGCCATGACGGCCGATGTCTTTGGTCGAAAAGTCGACCGCCGACCAATACTTGTCGTCGACCTGATCGACCGGATCGGTCCGCGTGGATTTCCAATGCCACACGTCGACCAGGCGGTCCGAACCCTTGTAGCCGTACTCCCGCCCGCCGCCCAAATGACAATGGGCCGCACAGCCGAACCGCTCGAACCGCCAGTCCGCCTCGATGGGAAAGACCAGCGAAAACTTGTCTTCGTAGTAAATGTTTTCGTCGTCCGGGTTGGTCATTTGACGTTCCCAGCCGTCGGCCGTCTTCTTCCAGGGCATGTCGCGGCGGTCTTCGGTCGGGTCGTTCCACTCGGCCAACACGAACAGTTCGCGCCCGTCGTGCATTGCCCGCAGAGTGACCTCGGTCCGTCCGCCGGCGAAACCCATTCCGTCGGCCAACTGCAACCGCAACGGTTTCGCTTCATCCCACGGCAAGGTCGAGAGATCCTCGATGTCTTCCGCAGTGAGATCGATTCGTCGCACTTCCAGGTTTCGCCACGGCGGATGCACGGGCCACCCGTTGAAGATCAAACAACCCACGACCAGCGGCACCGGCACGAAACTCGCCAGCGCACCCCAGGAGACTCCGCCCCACGGGTTAAACGTCGGCCACAACACGGGGCGATACCGCGTCAATGCGCGAAACGTGTGCCAGGCCAGGAGGGTCGGTAAAACGATCAGGCCCGTGACGGCATGCACGGCTCGGGCCGTCCAATAGACGCCCGGCGGCCCGGCCGGCGCCAGCAATAACGCGGCACTGACGAGCATCACCAACCCGCTGCCCAGCAGGACCCAATGGATCGTGCGATGACCGTTTCGTCGACAAACATAAGCGCCACCGGCCCCGATCAACGCCGAAGCAAACACCACGGCCGTGCAAAGATGGACCAAGTGAACCTGCCCTGACCAGAAGAACCTCGGCAGCACGCCCGAGAAGACCGACCACTGCGGTGAAGAAGACCCGTGGAGACTCAAACCGGTCAGTACCATCACGACCGGACTAATCGCCAGCGGCCAATGCAACAGACGGAACAGCAGACTGTAAGGGGAAGGAATCCGTTCTTGATCGTTCATCATTCCGTGATCCTTGCCGTTTCAAGTTGCTGTAGGGTGGGTCGAGGAACGAAGACCCACGCGGGGAAATCCAAATGACGAAATC
>CAYYOX010000657.1:0-4175 GCA_964473065.1 uncultured Planctomycetaceae bacterium
GTTATGCACCCTATCGGCAGGGTCTAACTGTTAATTTACCATAATTTGAAAAAATGTCAATAGCCAACCGAACTAAATCTAGCGAATTGGGAATTCACCCTACAAGAATAACTCTACAGGGGGGTTTATGTCTACTATTCCTGTCAAAAAGGGGCCGGCATGACGTGCGGAGGGCCCGGTTTGGCGATGCAAACAGGGTCCGACCTGCCGAAGTCGAGTACGTGATTGACAGCCCGCCTACCGGCCGACTAGGCTGAAATGGCGCGGTCGGCACGGCCATGACTGACACAATCCGCAGGTGACCGCTTTTTGGATAACCTGAAACCTGGGAGAACTATGATGTTGCACTATTGCCGAATTGCTCTTTTCGCCCTGACGATTTCTATGATCAACGGTCTGCCGGCCTTGGCCGAAGGGCCGGCCACGGTCAAGTTCGCGCGGCGTTGCTTGATGGTTACGCCCAACGAGGGCTGCGACATCGCGGACGTGAACCGGGACGGGACGCTGGATATTATCGCCGGCACGCACTGGTTTGCCGGTCCCGATTTCGCGGCCCGGCCGATTCGCGAGATCGCGGAGGTCAACGCCGAGTTCCTGGCCAACAATGGCGACCATGCCTACGACCTCAACGGCGACGGCTGGGTCGACGTGATTTCCGGCGATTGGATGACGTCCGAGATCCATTGGTACGAAAACCCGGGCAAAATCGCCCTGGAAAAGGGCCTGAAGTGGAAAGAGCATCTGCTGAAGGATACCCGGGCTGAGAACGAAATCATCGCGCTGCGCGATTTCGATGGCGACGGCGTGCCCGAGCTGTATGTCAGTTGCTGGATCAAGGAAGATCCTCAAGTGGTTTGGAAGCTGGGCAAAGGGCCGAACGGTGAGCCGGCCATCGAGCAGATTATCCTGGGCCAGCAGGGCGGCGGGCACGGCTACGGGTTTGGCGACATCAACGGCGATGGGCGCGAGGACGTGCTGACCGAGATCGGCTGGTACGAACGGCCCGCGGGTCCCGTGTTTGCTCAGCCTTGGAAATTCCACGCCGAGACGGCCCTGCCGCACCCGAGTTGTCCTTGTCTGATCCTGGACGTCGACGGCGACGGTCGCAACGACATTATTTGGGGTAAGGCCCATGACTTCGGGCTTTATTGGTGGCAGCAAGGCGAACCTAAGGGCGACGGCACGACCACCTGGACCGAGCACCTGATCGACGATAGCTGGTCGCAGGCCCACGCCTTGGCCTGGGCCGACCTGGACGGCGATGGAAAGTGCGAGTTGATCACCGGCAAGCGGGTCCGCGGCCATGCGGGCGGCGATCCGGGCGGCAAGGAGCCGGCTTGCCTTTATTACTACACCTGGGACGCTTCGGCCGGCAAGTTCGACCGCCACACGATCAGCCCACCCGGCGGTGGGGTGGGCGCCGGGATGCAGATCCGCGTGGTCGATCTGAACACCGACGGCCGGCTCGATATTGCGGTGGCCGGCAAGACGGGAACCTGGGTGTTGATCAACGAAGGCGCGGGGAAATGAGGGCACTTTTGCCGCCGGATTTGAACGCGCCCCCCCGTTGGTGCTGCTGTTTTGTCAGCAAAGGTGAATTATTTGTCATAATATCGCTTTTTCGGACCTGAAATCGTTGACATAATCGGAAAACCTGATAAACTGGTCGTTGCTGGATTGAATTTCCTTGTTGCATCAACTCAAAAGAGGCAGCGAAGCACCCAACTCAACTCATTGCCGCTCATTAGGGCTTTGCGCGTAGGGTGCGTTCTGTTTTCGACTCCACTCTAGGGTCGATTACCTTCATGTCGACACGGGCCGCGTGGTGCGCGTTTCTTGACGCCGCTTAGTGACTTTTGTCGCGGACGGTCGCCCCTTTCACAAAAAACCAAGAACTGAAATACCCTAAGGAAAAATGCAATGAACATCAAAACGACTTTGCAATGTATCGTATTGGTTGCCGTGGCTGCGGCACCCGCATTGGGCGACAACATCTTTCCGCCGGATTGGCGAGGCGAGTATGGCACGATAATGGCCGAGTGGGATGATTGGGGGCCAGCGGGTCCCGGCCCGGGTCTCAGTGTCTACACGGGCGACGAGATCACGGCCAACCCGGGCGGTTTCGATCCGGAAGCTCCCGCCGCCTATGCCAGCTGGGGTGATGGCACTTCCGTGCAAGATGAGTTCAGCGGACGACAAAGTGTTCTGGAGGTCAACTGGGACGGCGGCATGGCGCCGGTGAGTGTCGGCCTTCTGAACTACGATTGGGATAATCCGGAGAAGAGAATTCGCCTGCAGGTCACTTCCATGGGACCCGAAGTGTTGAATTTCTATCTTGCCAGCGGCGATTGGGATCCCGGCGAGCCCCAATGGTCGACGCTTTCCTTGGAAAAAATGGCTGCCGTCGTTTCGGAAACCAACGACCATGGCGACGGCTGGGTCACGCGGGCGTATGATTTCACCATCGAGCCGAACCCGCTTTGGGAAGCCGTCCTGTTGGATTGGGGATTCAATACCGGCTTCGATCCGGTACACATCGACCAGATTGTCATCGACACGTGGTGCGTACCCGAACCGAGCAGCACGGCCCTATTGAGTGCCTTCGTGTTGGTCACTCTGGTTTTCTTCTCGAGAAAGAGAAGCTGACTCTTCGCTGAAGAACTCTCGGCCCCATCCGCCAGTGATGGGGCCTTTTTTTTGGCTCCTCATGTAATTCCCAGGGGCCTGAGTAATCCGGGCCAACGAGCGGTTTCGGGTGAGGGCAAACGCCCTTGTGGGGGGATTGCCTCATTTCCTGCCCGGCAAACACTTTCCGTAGGGGACGGCTTGCTCCGTCGGGAAAGGGTCTGCCGCTGTTCTCGCCGACCTTTGTCACGTTGTCCATCTTTGTCTTCTTTCTGCCACTGGCCGTTGCGTTCGGCTCCTCCCTGGGCGGCCAGTTGCCCGCGAGGAAGGCCGGGCACAAGGAAGAGTCCAAGCTTCAGCCGACGCCTCACGAGCATCCAGCGAACCGGTTGGCCAAGGAGACCAGCCTGTACCTGTTGATGCACGCCCACAACCCGGTCGACTGGTATCCCTGGGGTGAGGAAGCGTTTGCCAAGGCGAAAGCCGAGGGTAAGCTGATCTTTCTGTCGATCGGCTATTCGAGTTGCTACTGGTGCCATGTGATGGAACGCGAGACGTTCATGGATCAGGAAGTGGCCGATCTTCTGAACGAGCATTTTGTCTGCATCAAGGTCGATCGGGAGGAACGGCCCGACATCGACGAAATCTACATGACGGCGTTGCAGATCTACTTCCACTTGATTCGTTCCCCGCGCGGCGGCGGCTGGCCGCTGACCATGTTCTTGACGCCCGACGCACGTCCGGTCATGGGCGGCACGTACTTTCCGCCGCGCGACAAGAACGGCCTGCCGGGGCTAATGACCGTGCTTGGCCGAGTTCAAGAAGCTTGGGAAGAGAATCCCGCGCGGCTGAAAGAGAACGCCGAATTGCTCAGTGAGTTTGCCAAGCAACAACTTCAGCAACAAGCGTCCGGCGAGAAGGTCGCGTTGGAGCCCGGCTTGACCGACGGTGTGGCCATCGCCTTGGCCGAACAGTTCGACCCGCGGTTCGGCGGATTCGGTTACAGCGAAATGAATCCGCAGCTACCCAAGTTTCCGCAGCCGTCGAACCTGGAGTTTTTGATACATCGTGCCCGAGAGCAGGGCGACGAGCAGGCTCGATCGATGCTGTTGACCACGCTCGAGAAGATGGCGGCCGGCGGGATTCGCGACCACCTCGGCGGCGGGTTCCACCGCTATAGCACCGATCGCTTTTGGGCCATCCCCCATTTCGAAAAGATGCTCTACGACAACGGCCAACTGGCTTCGGTCTATGCGAAAGCCTATCAGTTCGGCGGCCATGAGGATTTTCGACGGATCGTCGACGAGATCCTACAGTTTGTCCTGCGCGAGATGACCGGCCCGGAGGGAGGCTTCTACTCGGCCATCGATGCCGAGACCGAGGCCGAGGAAGGCCGCTTCTACGTTTGGCGGCGCGACGAACTGACCGACCTGCTCGACGCCGACGAGTTTCAGTTGCTGGCCGAGGTCTACGGGATTGGCGAGAAGGGTAACTTCGAGGGGTTTTACACGCTCTTGCTGCCGCAGCCGATCCTTCACACGGCCGAGGCT
>CAYYOX010000658.1:0-2386 GCA_964473065.1 uncultured Planctomycetaceae bacterium
GATCGAGCAGTTGACAATGGACCGCGATCTGATGCACCTGCGCGACCGGCTGGCGCCCGAGGTGGCCGAGCTGGTCTACTACGGGTTCTGGTACGCAGCCAAGTTCGACGCCCTCTTGGCCTTCATCCGCGAGGCCCAGCGCCCGGTCACCGGCCAGGCGAGCCTGAACCTCTACAAGGGCAACATGCAGACCGCCAGCCGCACCAGCCCCAACAGTCTCTACGACGAAGGCATCGCGACGATGGAAGGCGGCGGCGACTACAACCAAACCGACGCCGAAGGATTTTTGCGAATCCAAGGGCTACCCGTCCGGGTGCAAGCGAATGCGCGGCCGCGGAAGTATTGATTGGGTGGGGGAATTGCAAATTGAAGATTGGAAAGTGCAAATTGCAAAGTGAAGCAAACGTTTAGCGGTCGCCGGCACGGCGGCCTGCCAATCTACCTCTCCAACGCCGGCCCGTGCTCGACGCGTCGCGATGCCGTGAGCCTTTTCAAAAAACCACCCAAAGGCGGTTGAACCGCCGGTACGCGCTAACGTGTAAGTCATCAATTCCCATATGGCAGCTTCTTGTGCCCGATGAGTGCGCTACAATCGCCGTTAACGGCTAGGTATTTGAGAATCTCCTGTAATAAACTGGCTGGGTTCGTCGACTACTCTTATGAACCGCGGTTTGCAGCAGCAGGTGTCTATTGATGACGGATTGGAAAGCGATCGTCAACCAGTACGGTAAGCTCGTGTGGGCCACCGCCTACAGGCTGGTTGGCAATGATGCGGACGCGCTGGATTGCTTTCAAGAGACCTTCATGGGGGCCGTCAAGGTAGATCGTAATCAGCCGGTCCGCGATTGGGGTGCCTTGCTTCGCCACTTGGCGACCGCCAGGGCTTTGGATCTGCTGCGAGTTCGCTATCGTCAACGTGCTCGTACCGACCCATTGGCCGATGCGGACGTCGCGGTTAGTCAGCAACCTAATCCCCAGCAACAGGCCGAAGCCGCTGAGTTGGCCGATTGGTTGCGCACCGCACTAGCGGAGCTTCCGGCTCAGCAGGCTGAGGTCTTTTGCCTCTGCCGGCTGGACAATATGAGTTACCGGGAGGCGGCAACCCGGTTGGGATTAGATACCAACGCGGTCGGCGTTCTGCTACACCGGGCGTCGAGGCAGTTGCAGAAGCTGATTGCTTCGAGTGGAGCGGGCTTCGGTAACGCAGAGCGGGAGGGTTAAGCCGTGAACGATCGTCAGAACCCAAATCCGGACGAATTACTCGAACGGGCAACCCAATCGCTTCGTCAAGCCACCGTCCCTGATGGACCACCGCGTGAGACGGTCACGAATTTGTTGGCAGTGTTGACCAGGGCTGCCTATCAACCACGTACCTTGACTTTTAGAGAAAGGGTTTTCGCAATGAGACCAATTACCAAGATAGCTCTGGCTGCGACAGTTCTGTCGGCGTTGTGCGGACTGTTCGCGTGGATGACTTCAGACGGCGGCAGCACTGGTGTCGCTTTCGGCGAAGTCGCCCAGCATGTACTGCGGGCACGTACAATGACCTGGAAACAGACTGTTACTAGACCAGGGGGCGATTCGATGGTTAGCGAATTCGCATATAAGGAGCCCGGACTCATGCGTCAGGAGACCCGGGGCCAGCTCGCGCCGGGACAGCCAGGCGAGGTTACATTTGTCTATGACTTTGGTCAAGCCAAAATGCTCACGTTGGACTCGAGGACCAAGAGTGGTTCCTTTCGGAATCTTGGCACGCTACCCGAGAAGCCACTGCGTCTCCTCATGGACCGTGGCTGGCGACTGAAGGCTTTGTTCGATCGTGATGGAACCCCGCTGGGTGAGAAGAAGATACGCGGCCGTCGAGCCAAAGGTTTCCAAGTCATGCACGACTTACAGGTCACGGATATCTGGGTTGATGCAGAATCCGGTAGTCCACTTCTGATTGACACCTGGAACCCTTCAGGGGTATCGTTCGTGATATCCGATTTGGTGCTCGATCAGGAGTTGGATGATTCGTTGTTCAGCCTTACTCCACCGGCGGATTACAGAGTTCCGAAGACAGCCAAGGAAGCTCGCATGCCCAGCTTTGGGGAGGCCGACCTGACTCGAGGATTGCGATTCCTGGCGGAGTATAACGGTAATGTGTTTCCCTCCCAATTAGGTCTCACTCCCGAAATCGTCAGGAATATCAAGCAAGCTCAAGAGAAGGAAACCCTTTCAAGAACGGAAGCAGGAGCGATCTTTTCCGGTTTTCAGAGATTCCTTCTCTTTACCGAATCCAGCAATTGGCACTACGCCGGCAAAGATGTCAAGCTGGACACACCCGACCGGCCGATCTTCTGGTACAAGCCCGCCGGCAGCGAGAGCTACCGGGTCATCGCCGCCG
>CAYYOX010000658.1:2396-4170 GCA_964473065.1 uncultured Planctomycetaceae bacterium
CCGTATGCGGCGTGAAGGAACATGAATGGCCATCATGCGAACGCTGGCCTACCTAACCTTCCAACGCCGCCAACAACTCGCCCACTTAGTCGCCGATCTCTTGTAGCACTTGCTCTCTGGGCTTGTTGGCCGCTTCGGCGACGTGGCGATTCAGAAAGTGCATGTAGCTCATTGTGGTTGGCCATTCTCGGACACATCCAGCAGCAGTATGAAGTCTAGCGCGCCCTTGCCGTGCTGTTGGAATTTGGTGGCGCCCGACTCGGATAGCACGGCAAGCCTGTTTCCAATCATCGTTATCCCTTCAGCCATCGGCGAGCAATCGATTTCCGTCAGGTAGTTTTCGCCATCCAGATACCACAATGGAACCGTTGTGCCGTCAGATAATGTGACCTTTGAGTGAGGCGACTCGCGCAGCGGATTGCGGTAAATGACAATCGTGCTGCGGTTCCTTCGACCGTAGGAGAGGCTGAGGAACACGCGGGCATCAGTTACGTGCATTCCTTGTACTCGTTGCCTGACGGACAAGACACACGTCGGTTTGCCCAACGGATCATCCGCGGAGTAACCGCACACCCAGGCGTACTTCCGGACTCCTTTTCGGTCCCTCAGGTGATGCGATCGATTGGTCGGATACTTGAAACCGTAGGCAAACTCACCAACAAACAGTGTGTCACCCGTTGCAGTACAAAATGACGCCTTCGTCTCGGTTGGCCGGACAGTAACGGCAACCGCAGTCGCTGGAGGCCGGTTGGACAAGAACGGTCCGAGATCGTATTGAAGCAGCTTTCCGTCTGAGGCGACCCACAAGGAGCCCTTCAACGTAGCGATTCCTCCCACATGCCCGGAATGGAACTTTGTTGGCTCTTCTTTAAGCACAATCGAGGACGTGAGTGTGCCATTGGAGTTGTTCACAACTGAGATTCGTGAGGGCGAGTGATCGAAGTAATGCGAAATGAGGATCCTGTCCTGCTCGCGAACATAAGTGATCCCCTGGGGAACGGCGTGTTGCCGCAATCCCGGAATAACGGGTCCCCGGTCAAACGGCACGGAAGGTGGTTTGAGCTTACTGAAGTCGCGCGGCGCCGACTGCGTAAGCGGCGGCCGGTTTTGGCCGAACAACGGGTTGGATGCTGCCAAACCGGTGGCAATGAGAAAGAGTGTCACGATCCATGTGCCGTGGCGTCTTGTTCGACAACTACAGGTTTGCACAAGCTTAACCTTCAGGAGCGAAAATGGGGGGAAATGGGGACATTACTGATTATCGTTCGTCTTCTGTGGTCGCTCGGGGCTGCGAAGCGTCGCAACATTATAGCAAGCTATCATTTCTCGCCAATCTCGTGAATATCAGTGATGTCCCCCTTTTTCTTTCGGCGTTCTTGAACCAGACATTTAGCGTCACATCTCCTTTCACATCGGTCGTATTTGTCGTGACCAGACATTCGTATACTCATCATCGAAAGTAATCATCGAAACTGTCCTGTAGGCAACATTCGTCGTCCCGCTTGCCCATTTCCCTGTTGTCTCGAACTCTCGCAAGGTCACAGATGTCCTCCCGACGCGCACGATCGCGCCTATGAAGAAATCATCAGTTTTGGTGTAGTCGCAGGAGATAGACACGTTCTTTCGGAGTTTCCTTATGGATTCCATGATGGTCTGCAAGTCATCCAATTGGATCCTGGTTTCAATCCCAACCTCGTTCATGATTCCTTCTGCTCGAAGAAACCTCTTGAGGGTTTGCGCAAACTTGCCCGATTCGGCCGTCGCGATATCGTCA
>CAYYOX010000659.1:0-3659 GCA_964473065.1 uncultured Planctomycetaceae bacterium
CCCCCAGAGCCACCCCAAAGCCACCCCAAAGCCACCCCCAACCCACCCCAAAGCCACCCCAAAGCCCCCCCACAGCCCCCCCCAAAGCCACCCAAAGCCACCCCAAAGCCACCGACCCCAAAGCCACCGTCGGCTACCGTCGAACACACCTCGTTCTCCGCAACCGCGCGGCCGGGTGAGTTTTTCGTCTTTCAGATCGGACTGCTTCCGGATCAAGACACCGGCGAATTCAGGGGACACGAACCAATATTGGCATATTAGGCACGTTGGGCAAGGCGGAAAAGCTGCCATGTGGGCAGAAAAGGTGTCAGGAACCGTTTCAGGGGGTTTTCGTCAAAACGGTTCCTGACACGACGGCAGTGCCATTCGTTCCTGACACCTTTTCGGCACCAACATTGATCGGTTCGCCTGCAACAGGCCATCCGTCCTTCCAGCTCATCCGGCGGACGTTCAGGATTCGCTGGGCCTTGGGATTCCGTGCGTCGTAACATGCGTGGACGAGGTAGTCGCCATCGGCTGTCTGGAGAACACTGTTGTGGCCGGGGCCTCGCCATCTCTGTGTGGTCGAGAGGATGATAGTACCATGGCCTTGAAGCAGCTTCTTCCCGTCGCGGTCGACGTACGGCCCCAGCACGGATCGGGCCCGGCCAACGACGATCTTGTACGTGCTCTTCAGGCCGGCACAGCAGAAGTCCCAGGAGACGAAGAGGTAGTAGTAGCCATCGTGGTCGATGACGAAGGGCGCCTCGATAGACGGGGGATCTACGCCGGGAGCACGCGCGGCAACCGGCGTGATTTTCGGCCGGTTATGGGCCGGCTTGCCTGTCGTCGGGTCGATCGGCGTGGCCTTGAGCCCCGTCCAGTACGAGCCCCAGAACAGGTACGGCGTGCCGTCGTGGTCGACGAACAAGGCCGGGTCGATGGCGTTGAAGTCGCACTTGCCGGGAGCGGAGTCAAGGACCAGTTCCTGATCCTCCCACAAGTAGTCCGGATCGTCCGGGTTGAGTGTTTTGTTGGTAGCCAGACCGATGGCGGACCGTTGGGAACCGAATGTCGAGATGGAGTAGTAGAGGTGGTACTTGCCGGCAAAGCGAGAGATATCGGGCGCCCAGATGCCTCGAGTGCCGGGAACGGCTTTGGCGGCCCACGGCGGAACACGCGTCTTGAACACGCGGCCGGTCTTGGTCCAGTCGACAAGGTTGCGCGAGCGCCAGATAGGCAAGCCTCGGCCGGTGGAAAAAATGTAATAGCCGGACCCATCGTGGGCCTCAATGATAGTCGGGTCGGGAGTGCCGGCCAGCACCTCCTCGATGGGATCGTCGGCGTGGGCGGCCCTCGACATACAAAGGCAGGCCGTCAAACAGAGCAGCAGACAGGATCGGGACATGATTCTTCTCGACTGTGGATGGTTGTTGGTTCAGGATGCCAACTGTTACAAGACATGTTCCAGTCGACCGGTATGGCAGAGAAACGTACCACGAAACCAAGCCGGACGCAAGAGGCAGCCACACAGTAACGGGAGGTTTGCAAAGTCGCCTATTGCCCCGCGCCATTCTACTTGCGGATAGCGGGCAAAAAGCTTGCCTCTTGTTTGCCGATCAATCTTCTTAAATTCCTCGCCGGCAGCGATCAGGATCATGCAAATCGCATCCTACCGGTCGATCCCCGCATCGCTGGCCAAGAAATCGCTCGGTTGGGAAATATCGGCGCAACGGCGCGGAATTCTCTCCAACGCCGTCAATACGGACTGCAATCTTTCCAACAACAAACCGGAATCATACATAGGTCGCCTCCCGTTCGATTTTGGCCTTCAGACGTGGATTCATCGAGTCGCGCAGCCGGACAACATCCACCGGGTGACCCAGGAGAGCTTCCAGATCCTGTCTTAGCATGGCGGTAATGAACAGATCGGGTTGATCTGTCTGAAAAACCACGTCGACATCGCTGTCAGGTGCGGCCTCGTTTCGGGCGTAGGAGCCAAAATAGCCCAGAGCGAGCAAATGGTACTCGTCGCCGTGTTGCTCCTTGAACGACTTCAAGAGCCCGCGCAATTCCGCCGGCTGCAATATGGTCTTGCTCATATCATGACCTCCACAATCGTCATCGTACCACGCGGGGAAAGGGAACGGGAGTCTCTTGCTCTCCTTTTCCTCTCTTGGTAGATAAAAAAAAGCCGCTCGGCCGCGACTTTCCCCCAGCGACACTCAATTGATGTGTGCCGTGAAAAATCGCGAACGAGCGGCTAGGGACGGTCTGCCTGACGGCCTAGACCATGTCCTTGAGGCTCTTCAGCGGACGGACCTTGACCTTGTTCGAGGCCGGTCGGGCTTTGACGTCCATCAGTTCGCCGGGCTTGAACGGATTCGGCACGCCCTTCTTCGCCGGTCGGGCGGGAATCTTCTTCTTCTCGATCTTCAGCAGACCGGGGATGCTGAACGATCCGCCGCCACGCGGGCCGATGTTCTTCTTGATCTCGGCGGCCAACGCGTCAAAGACGGCGGCCACTTCCTTCTTACTCAGATCCGTCGCGGTAGCGATGTTCGTGAGAATCTCAGTTTTCGTCGGTGGCTTCTTCGCAGCTTTCGCCATGGTACAGTCCTCCATGCATGTTTTAGGGAGTGAAAGTTTACCTGTCCGTTAAAGTGGACCTGATGATTAAAGTCGTTTTCGGCAGAAATGCAACCCGAGAATCGCCTAAAACCCGGAAAAAACCGGGAAAAACTAAAAAAAACCCGATTTTCGGGCCTTTTTCTCGGGGATTTCGCTTTCTGGGGCCATTTCTTCCTGGAAATAGGCCGTTCTTCATCGCATCCCGGCAGCCGCCACATTCCGTGCAAGCGTCCCAGGGCGTTTCCACCGTCAATGCGGGAAATTCGGCGCACATTCCCCCCCTGATTGATGATCTGAGTTAGTCGCGAGCCTATATTCCTTGCCAAGTGTCGCGAAATCTTCTAAGATACTAAGGTGTAAGAGTTTGCGCAAAATACGCATGGTCACACCGCGGCACGAATTGGGCCGGCCATTGGACGCGCCCAATATAATGTGAACTTTCCGCCGGGGCCAGCATAGTAGTAGTATGGCGACAAAGCCATGGGCGGTCGGTCTGACGTGGCACGGCGGAGGCGGACCAGCCGCAGATAACAATACTCTCGGGCGGGAGAAGAGCCTAAACATGGATCTTCGGGAATGGATTCTTATGCATCTGTCGGCAAGCATTCTGCTGGCAGCCTTGGTGATCGCCGTCGGGCAGTTCTCGACGGCATGCGCCCAGGTTACGATTCCCGTCCAGTTGCTCGATGAGGATGACGGCGAGGAATCTTCCGACGAGCAGTTCCTGGAAAACGTCTTTCTGCCCGCTGATCGGACGATCCTGCAACGGTTGACGAAGGCGCTGGCGTTGATCGAACAATCCCGTTTCGGCGAGGCGGTTCGATACTTGGGTGGGATTCTGGAAACACCGGAAGACTATTTCTTCCAGCCGGACACGGGCGTTGCGAGCCATCGCAGTCTGAAGATCGAGGCCCAGCGTCGGATCGGCCAAATGCCCCGCGGGCGGCGAGAGCTTGGCGCACCTCAATACTGTGCCCGCGCACACCGGCTGCCTTCCGAGGCGGTTGCCGGTGCACCGGGTTGGCCATTGGGCTAGTACTGCCGAGGCT
>CAYYOX010000659.1:3669-4165 GCA_964473065.1 uncultured Planctomycetaceae bacterium
TAGGGGCGTGGTCGTTGCGATGCATGCGAGTTGGCGGCTCGCGGCCCAGTGTCGGATGCGCCAAGTGCCCCGCGCGGGGCGGGAGCTTGACGAACTTCATTACGGGGCCCGGGCACAACGGTTGCTTGCCGAGGCGGTTGCCGCGGGCGACGCATCGCGATTGGCCGAGGTTTCCCGGCGCTTTTTCCACACACCCGCCGGCCGCGAGGCGACTTACTTGCTGGGGATCGAGCGATTGGACCGGGGATATCCCTTGCACGGGGCGTTGACGCTCAAGCGGCTTCGCCATGAGGGCCGTAACGTGGACTCGCTGGAACCGGCCCTGTCGTTGGCTCTGGCAACGTGTTGGCTGCAGGCCGACATGCCGCAAGAGGCCCAGGCGGTGCTGGAAGAGTTAATGGCGAGCCAAGGCAACCGGCCCGTGCAGATCGGCGGCAAGGAACTCGCGCTGGCCGGTGATCCTCCGGAAGCAATAAGGCATGCGACCGGCTGACGG
>CAYYOX010000660.1:0-4163 GCA_964473065.1 uncultured Planctomycetaceae bacterium
ACTGCTCACTTTACGCAAAATCGGCGACTGGAGTCGCCTCCTACAAAAACCTCAGTTCTTGACCGTGCCGAGTATAGTCGCTCCCTCCGATCATTCAGCCCTTTGTTCTTGCTGCACAGATGGGCCTATTGCCCCCTCTGTAATTATCACCAGGCGGTCGGCCGCAATGTTCTGAAGCACGTCAACGCCGCCGCCGATCCAGCGCACCTCGATCCGGTCGACACGGTTGCGGCGCCCAAGCCCAAAGTACAGCCGTGTCCCAAAATGGCTTTGATACCCACGACCGCTGTGAATTTCGTCGATTTGGGTCAGGTCGCCGGCGGTGACCTTTACGCGTGCGCCTACGCCGTCGCGGTTGGTTCGCACTCCTTGCAGGCGGACTTGGATCCAGTGATTCCCGGCCGGTGAATCGTTTCTCAGGATCGTGGGACCTTGGCATGAATTGAGAATCACGACGTCGACGTCGCCGTCGTTATCCAGATCGTCGAAGCCGGCCCCGCGGCTGCTCGCGAGGATCGCCAAACCGTCGCCACTTCGTCCAGATACGTTGGTGAAGTTCCCCTTGCCGTCGTTGGCCAAGAGGATGTTCGGCGTGAGGTAGGTGGCAATGTCGTCGTACTTCTCGACGTGCTCGTTGAGATGCCCACAGGCGATGAACAAATCGCGATCGCCGTCCTGGTCGAAGTCGACCAATCCGTTCCCCCAAGTCACGGGGGCGCGAGTCCCCATTCCTGCCCGGGCGCCGAAGGTCACGTCTTCGAAGAAGCCGTCGCCCAGATTCTTGTAGAGCGTAGCGATTTCGCCTTGGTAGGAGGTGACGTGGAAATCGAGCAGTCCGTCGTTGTCGAAGTCGGCGCAATCGATGCCCATGGTTCCATGTGGCTGGCCGGCCAGATCGTAGGCCAGTCCGGCGGTCAGGGCCACTTCCTCGAACTTTCCCGTGCCGTCGTTCTCGAAGAAGAAATTCGCCTCGACGTCGTTTCCGACGAAGATATCGGTATCGCCGTCCTGGTCGTAGTCGGCGCAGATCATTCCCATTCCCGGCCCCTTGTGTGCGCCAATACCCGACTCGGCGCTGACGTCGGTGAACGTCCCGTCGCCGTTGTTTCGATAGAGCGTATCGGAATCGGGGAGATAGTCTCTGGGACTCGGGGAGATGGGATACCCCATCCGGGTTCGTGAGACGTGTTTGTCGTAGGAGAACCTGACGTAGTTGGCGACGTACAGATCGAGGTCGCCGTCCTTGTCGACATCGAGGAAACACGCGCCGGCGCCTACTTTGTTGCCGCCCGCGACACCGGCTGCCTCGCTCACGTCGGAGAACGTTCCGTCGCCGTTGTTCCGGTAGAGGACGTTGGGCCCGAAGTTATTGACGAACAGATCGAGGTCGCCGTCGTTGTCGTAGTCTGCGACGGCCACACCAAGTCCGTGCTCGGTGTTGCCCACGCCGGCCTGCCGAGTGACGTCGGTGAATTTCCATTTGCCGTCATTACGGTACAGGGCGTTCCTCGGCGCCACGTCCACGTTCGTCCCCTGCAACGGGGCGCCGTTGAGGAAGTAGATGTCGACGTCACCATCGCCGTCGTAGTCCATCAGTGCCAGCCCGGCACTGATGTATTCGACGATATACTCCTTGCCGGAACCTCCGTCGGTGTGCCGGAACGTGATGCCGGTTTGGGTGGTCACGTCGCGAAGCAGGATCTCCGCCGCCGCGGGTTTGGCCGCGAGCGCGACTGCTGTTAGCATTAGCGTCACGGATAGGTTCCGGGCAACCGTGTATCGCCTGGAAAAGAACGGTCTCAAAAAGTTGCCCGCCAGAAGTGTCATGCTATCGTCTCTGTTGGAGTTGCTTATAGGTGTGTAGGTACTTGGCGTTATCGGGATCGAGGGTCAATGCCTGCTGCATGGCCGCAAGTGCCCCGGCGTGGTCGCGGTTGTTCTCGCACGCTACGGCAAGCACAAAGTAGTTGGGGGCGGCCGGTTCGAGCTCCACGGCCGTGCGGGCCAGCGACAGCGCCTCGCCGTAGTTGCGATTGGTCTGCAGGTAGAGCTGCGCCAGCGCACGATGCGGATATGACTGCTTCGGGGCCAGGCGACCGGCTTCGGCAAAGGCCTTCTCGGCCGCATCGAACTGTCTCGCCGAGACGTACAGCTCTCCCAATTTCGAATGGCAGGTCGCGTTTGTCGGTTGCAGGTCGCGGAGCTGCTCCCAGACTTGCAGGGCTTCCCGTGCCCGATCGCTGCGCTCATAGAGCGCTGCGAGCGCGCTGCGGCAGGCAACGTTTTTCGGATCGAGCGTTGCTGCACGCCGCCAGAGTTCCTCGGCCGCTGTTGCTTTGCCATGGGCGTTGTAGTAGCCGGCAGCGTGTGTGTACGTTCCGGCCGCCCGGACGTACATCTCCTGAAGGTCGTCGTACGCGTCTCTTCGTTGGCGGTCAGCCGTCGAATCCCCCGCCTTCAATTGCCGGAACTTCTCCATATACTGCTTCGACTCGTCTCGTTGCTTCAGCCGCGCGCACACGGTGACCAGTCCGTAGTAGGCGTCCGAAAGATCGGGCCGCAGCCGAACGGCCTCCTTGTAACTCTGCTTGGCCCGCTCAAAGTCCTTCAGTTGCGAGTAGACTTGTCCGAGCAGACAATGACTGCTGCACGCGGCGGGTGAGATCTCGATGTCTTTGCGGAGTGCTTCGACCGCTTCATTCAATTCACCCATGCCGAAAAGCGCTCGGGCCAGGCGGTAATGAATGCTGGGTATTTCCGGGTCGAGTTCGAGCGTCTTGCGCCATAGAGCGACTGCCTTTTCGTGGTCGTCGCTGAGCAAGGCGATCATTCCCATCGCGTTGTAGGAGGTCGCTCGATTCGGATCCAATTCGATACACTTCTGCCAACAGGTTAGGGCCTCGGAATTGTTGCCGTGCTTGCTGTGTACGTTACCCAGCAGGCTGATGGGGTCCGGATCGTTCGGGAAGGCTTCGATCAGTCGTTCGACGGTCTCGATCTCTTCCTTGGCCAAGGATTCAACTAGCGTGGCAGTGGTGTGCGTAGTCACAGAGATGGTGTTCACCTGCTGCGGGGACGGGATCGTTGGCGGAGCCGGGGGTTCAACTGGCAGGGACGCCGGCTCGGAATCCATCAAGGGCGATTCCGGTGGCGATTCCAGCGGCGTTTCCAGCAGGCTGCCGGCACGCTGCGTGACGTCAACGGGCGGTTGTTGCGTGGCCGGTCGGTCGTCGGTCGGTGTCCGCCAAGGCCCCAGCCGCCACGCGACCGCAATCGCCGCGCAGGCCACGACCACAACCCCAATCAGGGCGAAACGGCCGGCCCGGACAGACACGACACGGTGCTTGTCTCTAGAAAAGCCCGATTTCTTGTGTCGCTGGTGAGCAGAGTGGTTCATCAGCCGTTGTCTCGGTGCATGACGTCGTTTGAATAGTCGTGCCTCTGTCTGTTGCCGAACGACTACCTCCATTGTTAACAGCGGCGGTTAGCCCAGTCAAGTAGCCCAGTCAAGTAGCCCAGTCAAGGAGCGGCAGCGAAGCGAGCCCGTTTCCGGCATTGCCCCAGCAAGGCTTCACCCATAGAAAGAGGAGAATTCCAACGTAGTCATTCGTAACACTTCGGGTTCACCAACCTCGCAAAGGTTCGGGGCCATTGACAACTGTCACCGTCAAAATGCACGGACTACAGCTCCTTGTCCAGTCGCAACTTGTCGGCCGCATTGCCTACCGGATCGACTACGCCGGATCGTTGTTGTCGATGCGGCACTTGTTCGAAATCGTAAAGCCAGGACATCTTGGCCGAAGCGTCTATAGCGTCGTCGGAGACTTGGCCGAGGAGCTGTACCAGGGCGGCGTCGCGCGCCCGCTGACCGTCCGGTCTCAGCGCCCTTGATTTGGCCTCGGCTAGCGCCTTCTTTGCCCCTGACAGATCGATCAACTCCAACTCGGTCGCGGACCACGTCTGATTGTTCCGGACGATCAGCGTATCGATGGCATTGACGCGGCGGTCGCGGTTGAAGTCATGGAGTGTGTCGAGCAACGCCGGGTCGAAGAACGGACGCGGGCTGTTGCGAGTCTCCCGCACGTCGAAGGTTTTTACTTTACCGTCACCGGTACACTCGCCGACCAGATTGCCGAAGTAGAACACGTCGGCCGCCGCAAGGC
>CAYYOX010000661.1:0-679 GCA_964473065.1 uncultured Planctomycetaceae bacterium
GAATTCGAGACTGTAGGAGGCGACTCCCGTCGCCGATTGGCAGTTTCTCTACTTTCGATCGGCGACGGGAGTCGCCTCCTACAAGGCATTTGGCTCGCCAGCCATCTTCTACCCGGCAGAGCGGGTGAAGGGAATCGAACCCTCGTCAATAGCTTGGAAGGCTACAGCTCTGCCGTTGAGCTACACCCGCAGTATCCTAGTTCTTTGTGGTAATGGGGAGTGCAGGATTCGAACCTGCGAAGGCGTTGCCATCAGATTTACAGTCTGACCCCTTTGACCGCTCGGGAAACCCCCCGGTTGTCGTGTTTGTATTTGCCCCGGCTACCTACCACATCAGGTTGGCGTCGCGACGGGAATGTCCCGAAAGCGACCTCGCGGGGGTTTTAATACGAGCTAGCGGAGGGACTTGAACCCACAACCTGCTGATTACAAATCAGCTGCTCTGCCAATTGAGCTACGCTAGCCTCGGCCGGGCGCTTGTGAGAATCCATTAATATAGCCTTCCCGCCTATTCCTACACGATGGATAGAATCCAAAAAATCTCAGATTCTTCGGTCCTAAATCGCTCGCCTCGCTTGCCTTGCCGCAAGGTACCTGGCCGGGCGGCCCAGTCCACATCACCGGCTGCCACAGACGCCGTCCGATCCGACTCAAATCGTTAGAATAGGAGGACTAGGAG
>CAYYOX010000661.1:689-4157 GCA_964473065.1 uncultured Planctomycetaceae bacterium
GGGAAACACCACAAAAGGGCATTTCCCTGCCCAGAGCAAGTTGCGCCAATCCCAATGATAGATCCGAAACATTCCACTATAATCGCTTCAATTCCTGACAGCAACCCCCCTTTTGCGAGATCCCCCCCGCCGGATCGGCCGATTACTTCGCACCCAGCCCAGGTTGAGACTGGGGGCGAGTAAAGCCAGAGGCCCCCGGATTGATCGGTTCAACCCCGGGGGCCTCTTAGGTTAATCTTCGTCACTGGCCCGCCGACTTATCCAGGAAAGTCAATCTGGTCCGGGAAAGTCGATTTTCTCTTCGTCGACCGCCTTGCGCAGCTTGCTCAGTGCCCGAGCCTCGATCTGCCGGATCCGCTCCTTGGTGACCCCAAGCTCGACGCCCACCTGCTTGAGCGTCAACGGCTCTTCGCCGCGCCGCAGGCCAAATCGACGGACAATGATCGTCTGCTCCCGGCTATCCAACCGCTCCAGGATTTGGCCAACCTGGGCCTCTCGCAACAACTGGGCCGATTCCTGCTCGAACTGGTCGGACCGATCGTCCTCGGCGGCCGTAAAGCGCTCCGCATGGCTGGTGCGGAAACGGTCGCGGTAACGATGTTCATCGGGAATCGTTCGGGCGAAGTTCTTCATAATGGCCCAACTGGCGTAGGTGCTGAACTTATTGCCGCGGGCATAATCGAACTTCTCGGCCGCTCGCATCAGCGACATATTCCCGTCGCTGACCAGTTCGAAGAAGCTCTCGGTTGGCCCGACGTGCCGCTTGGCAATCGAGACGACCAGCCGCAGGTTGGCGCGAACGATCTGGTTCTTGACCGCCGCCGCCTGCCCGTGCAGACGCTCGATTTGGTCCATCAGGCCGCTTCTCGGCTTGGCCGCATCGAGCTTCTCGCGGAACTTCGAGGCCTTGTACTTGAGGTAATTCATCTTTCGGAACAAGTGGGCCTCCTGTTCGCGGTTCAACAGGGGAACCTCGTAGAGACTCGCCAAGTAGGGCGGCAAGCCGCTGGGTAACCGCGGCTTCTTCGACGTCTGCTCGCTACGCGGAATCTCCGCCAGGATGGCTCGCTCGGCCTTTTGCGTACTCGCATTCTCGAACTCTTCGTTGGGAATGAAGTCCAACGGCAATTCGATAATCCGGATCGCCCGCATCTCGCCGATAATCCGGTAAACACTCGTCCGCGTGCGGCAAAACCGCCTCGCCAACGCTTCGACCGACTCGCCGCCATGGTAAGCTCGGAAGATCTTCTGCTTGGTTTCCGCCCGAAGCGGCCCGTGATTGTCGGGAAAAACGGCGTTTTCGGGGTGCATCTGGTCGAATTGCTTCAGCGTATAGCGGATCGTCTCCGCGCTGCGTCCGGTCTTTCGGGCCAGGCGCTTGGTCACCTCGGCCGGACATCCGCCCGCCCGTGCCAAACGCCGAGCCCGCGCGATGATCGTTTCCCGTTCCCGCTCGGTCAGTTGGCTGAAATCGGCCCCGCGGCGAACGCGGTCCTTGTTGTGGGCCACGAATCGGTCCACCGAACTCTGCAAGAAACCGACCCGCTTGCGACCGTCCATCACGAACCGCCGACTGATCAAGCCTTGCCGGCGCCAGCGGGAAATCGTCTTGGTCGAGACGTGAAAGTTTTTCGCCAATTCCTCGACCGTCAGCACGTGCTCTCCGGCCTTATCGGCCGAAACGTTGGCCGCGTCGGAGACGTCTTCCACGAACAACCGCAGGTCGTGGCTCGCCTCGCGACCGCTGAATTTCAGATCGGGGTAGGCCTCGGGGCGGAAGTCCGTAATGCGAAAACAGACGTATTGATACGAATACGTCCGGCGAGGGTCCAACTCGTCGAGCAGACGTTCCGCCCGATTTACCTGCTCGATCTTCTTCTCTCGAGGCGCGAAGCGGACCTGTTGGTCTCGCAACTGTCGAATGGCCGGGTTTACATAATCGCTGTGCATCGTAGTAACCTCTTTCGTCCGCGGCCTCCGTTAAGCCGCCGACAATTCGTTTGTCGGCCAAGGTCCGCTTGCGAAGGGTATGTCGGTCTTCACTGACCAACCGTAGCCTCTTGCTTCCAAGTGTACTCAAAGTGCCGATTATCAACAGCCTTATCTGCTACAAACGGCATCGTATTGTTCCCTAAGGGCATTCCCCTAACGTCAGAATCGGGTCTTTTTTCGGCAATCGCAACCAGGGAGCCGCCACAGTTGCCGGTTCTTGTACGATTTGTAGTGTCCTTTGGTCCAGTGGAAGTTCGCTGCCAGGCCCCCTTTTTCGCCGTGTTTTCTCGCCTGGCCACATGGTTTTCGGTCCTTTTTGTTGCCATAAGTCTTTTCAAAGCAAAGTCTTAAATTTAGACGCCTTTACCTGTTAAAAGGTTACAAGAATTCCGGGTTCTCCCCCAGATTTTTTCCTGAGAGCCTGCCGGGAGATGCCGCTGGCTGTTGATCACACCCCCCATCCTAATGCCAGGGCGTGCCTAGGGCCGCATATTCTTGACAAAACAAACCGCATCGATGAGAATACAAACCGTGTCGCTCAGTGGATAAGTGCCTCGGAATGGTTCTGTGGACCGTGAACGGTTACACCCCTACTCCCCCATGCAACAGACCGAACTTGACTCTTGGCACATGCGGCGGGGCTTGGAATTGGCGGCTCAGGGACAGGGGTGCGTCGAGCCGAATCCGATGGTTGGGTGTGTGATCGTTCGGGGGGCCGAGATCATTGGCGAAGGGTGGCATCGGCGGTTCGGCGGGCCGCATGCCGAGGTCGAGGCATTGAAAATGGCCGGTGATCGGGCCGAGGGGGCCACGATGTTTGTGACACTCGAGCCATGCTGTCACCAAGGGAAGACGCCGCCTTGCACCGAGGCCGTTATCGAGGCCAAGATCGGACGCGTTGTGATTGCTCAGCGTGATCCATTCCCGCAGGTCGACGGGGGCGGGGCGACTCAACTGCAAGCGGCCGGCGTGGAAGTCGAGATCGGCTTGCTGGAAAACGAGGCCCGGGCGCTGAATGCTCCGTATCTGAAGCTTGTCGAAACGGGACGACCTTGGGTAATCGCCAAATGGGCCATGACGCTCGACGGCAAGATCGCCACGCACTCGGGCAGCAGCCGCTGGATCTCCGGCGAGCCCTCCCGCGAGATCGTTCACGAACTACGAGGCCGGGTCGACGCGATCCTCGTCGGCAAGGAGACGGCCCGGCGCGACGATCCACTGCTGACCGCCCGACCGCCAGGACCGCGAACGGCGTTGCGTGTGGTCGTCGACACGCGGGGCTCGCTGGCCTCGGCGAGCCAATTGGTCCGCACCGTGCGGGCGGCGCCCTTGCTGGTGGCTGTGGGTCAAGAGGCGACCGATGCCGACCGCAACCGGCTGACCGAGGCCGGCTGCGAGGTATTCCTCTGCAAAGGCGATACGCATGCCGCCCGATTAGAGGCACTGCTCGAGGAGCTCGGTCGACGTCGCTTGACC
>CAYYOX010000662.1:0-2117 GCA_964473065.1 uncultured Planctomycetaceae bacterium
GCCACCAGTTCAATCGCCCCGGAGTGGCATAATTAAAAGAAAGGCAACCCTTTAGCCAAATCTCGCAAACAACACCAACAACCCCGTAGGCGCCGCCATCGCACCGGCCGCGGCCTATTCCTCGAAGGCGGCGGCGTAGGCCACCTTGTTGTAAACGCCGAAGAAATCCGTGACCAACGTGCCCTCGAAACGGTGAATTCCGGGGGAATTCCGGGGACAGGGAATTCCGGGACACAATACTAATATTGGCAAACTAGGCAAGTTCCAATCGGCTTCGAGACGAGGATGCAGCTAGTTATTGGCTCCGCGTGGGCATGGCATCCGGCTATTCGTGTCGGCGATATTCTCGCAACTCTTTTAGCACACTGACTTTCAACCGCCCACCCCGCAAAAACTAGGGTTACACGCACTGAACTGTGGAACTTGGGCTAATTCGTATCTGCGTCTTAACCGGCCTTGTTCACCCGAAAACAGGATCCGCTGTACTCCAACTCAGATTAGCGGTCAATTCTGTTCGGGAAACATTGCAGCAGCCGCTACGCTACGACGACGAACAGGGGTTGAACACTGCGAGGCGGCGGATTTTTGGGGTCGCAACGGATTTCAACACGCGCAGGCGCACCTTGGCCACCTCCGTAGCCGGAAAGTACTGGATCCGCTTATGCCCTATCGAAGTGCCCTCACATAACTTCTGCCATTTGTTGCCGGGCACAAGACCTTCGACTTCATATGCACGCACACGCTCGCCCTGAAGAATATCCTCCATGATACCGACATAGTCAATTCTCGTCGGCTGCTTCAGATCGAGTTCTACGGTGTCGCCCTCTCCGCTTGTTTCAGCCACAGACTTTCCGAAACACCGTTGAAGTTCTTTGCCGAAATTTGTATATAGGGGCAGTTCGTTTGCTTCTATCAAACCATTTGGATTCGGAGCTGCGTTTAGAAGAAGATTGCAGTTACGACCTACCGATTTCAGATACATGTTCATCAGGGCATGTGTAGGATTCCTATTGTATCCCTTGAAAGGAAGCCTGCGGCCCCATGACCAGCCATAACCCGGAAGAGTAGCGTCACATTCGCCCGGAAGCCATATCTTCCCATTGGGGTCCATACGCTTGTAGTTTCCCCCGTCACAAGCAAAGTCATTGGCCGTACTCCAGCAGGGGTAAGGGGCTGTGCCACGTTCATTACCTGCCCAGCGGATTCCATTATGCGGCCGCGAGCCTTCCAAAACCATTGCGTTAGGCTGATGTTTATCCAGTATCGGCTCTATGTTCGGACCGCCATGTTTTGCGGGAAGCACTCCGCCGTCAAACCATATTTCAACGAGTTCTCCATAGTTGCTCCACAGTTCGGTCAGCATCTGCTCCATCATGCGGTTGTGAGCCTCGCGGTCGGCGACAGTGCCTGCCTTGCCATACTTGGTATGGCCATGCTTCTCAATGCCCGTGTGGCCGTTACCTCTGGAGGCGCAGTAAATTCCGGGTTTGATGCCGTATTTATGACAAGAGTCCACGAACATCCGAACGATGTCCCCCTTGCCGTTACGCCATTTCGAGTGCTTGATACTATATTCATAATCCTTGACCTTCGTAGGCCACAGGCAGTACCCCCAGTAATGCTTTGCCGTCAAAACGGCATATTTGGCGCCAAAAGACTTCGCAACCTCCATCCATTGATCCGTATCAATTTTATCGGGATGAAATTTATCGGGTGGATAATAATTACCATAATCGTTAGGCATAATCTGTGGCTGAATCGAGTACATACCCAGATGAACAAACAGCCCCAGTTCCAAATCCTGCCAGGCAGCCTGCTGCTTCGTGGGCTTTGCCAGATCGCTCCCAGCGTCAACAGATTCTTCCTTACCGAACATCCTCTTTGGCAAGGTCGTCGTTGCCAAAGCGCCAGCCGCCACTGACCCACAAAACCTTCTTCTCGATATACTCACTGCCCACTCCTTTTCGGGGTAGCCGTTCACGAGGTTTCAAGCCTGTCGGAACCTCTCCGGCAAGGTTTTCCCGAAACCCAAGAACCTTGAGTATGAGCGGCCAGATCGGCCTTGTCAAACGATTTGGCACGAAAAGGGGTCAGGCTACTTGGGGGACGTCAGGGTC
>CAYYOX010000662.1:2217-4153 GCA_964473065.1 uncultured Planctomycetaceae bacterium
TTGTCAAACGATTTGGCACGAAAAGGGGTCAGGCTACTTGGGGGACGTCAGGGTCAGACTCTAAATATTATAATTTGTAGGCATGCTCGCGAGATCTTGATCCATGCTCGCGAAGAACATGCCCACGCAAGCGTGGGCATGGCACCCGGCCATTTGTAGTGACCGCATTCATGCGGTCCTGGTACTTCGGACCCGATGAATCGGCCCACTACGAACGGGGCTAAACGCGGAAGCTCGAATAATGGCCGAACTCAGCCCCGTCCCGTTTACGTCTCCCCACGAACGAAAGCCCAAGTTTCCTAAACCGCCAAATTGAGTATTGTGTCCCCGGAATTTTGCCCGGAATTTTGCCCGGAATTTTGCCCGGAATTTTTGTCCCGGAATTCCCGGAATTACGGAATTAGGAATTAGGCGAAAACGGGGCCATTGCCGGATCGTCGCGGCGGCTGAGGATCTCGTGTTTGGTGGGCGAACCGTCCACGTCACCGAACTTGCCGGCCACGGTCTCGCGCTCCGGCTCACCGACCGACCAAAGAGACGTTCTGTTGCGATCGAACGGAGATCTCAAGAAAAGGAAAAAGCCCTTCCCGATGCTGGCCGAGAAGGGCTGAGTCTTACAAAACTCACTCGTATTATTCAGCGCAGGCTAATTGTCGCCCGCATGGCTGGGCACGTGGGTCGAACCTACGCGCTTCGCTTGCGACGAATCGCCAGCACCACTCCCAGACCGCTAGCCATCAGCAACATCGCCAAGGTGCTCGGTTCCGGAACGGGCAGGACGCTGAGATAAAAGTGCTCGTCACTATACAGCCTGGTAAAGGGGCTATCTATCTTCTTGCCGATCGCGAATTCAAGGTCATAGATGTCGACCGGTGTGCTGATATCGATCAGCATGTCGAACTGGTAACCGATGGCCCCGTCAAAAACGATGCCGCCGCCGTTGTCGTCCTTCGTCAGATACGTTATGCTAGAGACTCCGTCTACCCGCTCAGTCCAGACGTTGCCGGCATCATTGGCGTCGCTCCAGACCAGGAGGTTGTCCTGGCTGACGAGCTGGCCGCCAGTTTCCATGCGTTTCAGTTCCACGGCATACCGATCGGAACCGTCGAGTACCGTCATCAACAGACTCACGACCTCGCCTTGCTGCACTTCAAACGTCTTCAGCGCGCCGCGTTCCTGGCCGCCAAGCTGGACGCCCAAGTCGGTCAGCAGACCCGTATCGTCCACTTCCATCAAGTCTTCGACCGGGGCGTGACAGTTCTTGCAGTCTCTACCATATCCGGGTCGTGCCTGGGCCACGTTACTGGCCGCAAGCAACGTACAAACGGCAATCAAAACAATCATCACTCTACAAAGAATTCTCATTAGCCTACCTTTCAAGATGTTGTCAACAAAGTGCACTTAAAAAAACTCGCCTCCGTTCCATGTGCCACGCAATCCTTTACGCAGGTCCCAAGTGAATGCGCTGCCTCCTTCTTTGTCGTTATCTGGTACCCGAAGTCTCACGGCAGGGTCGGATGAGCAATATACTTGCCAAACCCACTGTTTGGCGATCCAGCTCTTCACATCCGGTTGCGGAGAGTCCAGGTAACGCTCCTTGGTTAT
This sequence comes from uncultured Planctomycetaceae bacterium, assembly GCA_964473065.1. Lineage (GTDB taxonomy): Bacteria > Planctomycetota > Planctomycetia > Pirellulales > Thermoguttaceae > CAYYOX01. The sequence continues at coordinate 3,823 of CAYYOX010000662.1, forward strand.
CTACTGGTGGAATTAGTATATTCCCTATCACAATACAGGACATTCCCCTAGTTTGACATGGAAGAAGCATCGTGTCAACAACGTTCACCCCCCCCCAGACCAGAATCTCGAAAAAACCTGCCTAATCGCGTTCTCTGTTCTCAGGGATCGGAGATTCTCGAATAAACAGCGGCAACAAGCCTGCTGCGACCAGAATCGTAACTAACGAGAGTTACGTATATCCAATCTGTACGAGTACACACGAAACTGCATATCATGCTAGTAATCAACATCCCGACAGACCAGACTACCCTCATCCAGCGGGGAATTCCGGGGGGGGGGGGATTCGGGG
>CAYYOX010000663.1:0-1559 GCA_964473065.1 uncultured Planctomycetaceae bacterium
CCATTGCGCCTGTCGGCCGAATTCCACGTGATCGGTGAACTTCCGCCCGGGTCGACGCAGTAGAAACGCGTTGAGCAACTCGTCGAGTCCCGCCCAGGTGGTCACGTCCCGATCGCTCAGCCGGAAGGCCGTCGCGACGACACGTCCCCGGCCGATTTGCCTTTCGATCAACAGTTCACCACTGCCCGGAATGAAAGCGGCCTGCGGATGCGGCTCGAACTTCACGCCGGCCAGGGCTTGGGCGGGGACCAGCGGGCTGGTTGCCTTGGCCTTGGCGCCGTTAGACCACTGGCTGAGTGGAAGGAAGTCGTCGGCGCCCAGCGGACGGCTTCCCGACGAAGTGGCCGGTAAATAGGGGCCAAGGAAACTGTCGCGAAGCGTATCGAGCGTGTCCGGACCGCTGAGGATCAACTGCCCGCCCCAGTGCAGCCAGTCCAACAGGGCCTGCTGTTGGTCCAAGGTCAAATAGTCCGGGTCGGCGTCGTCCCACAACACGCAGGCGATGCTGGTCCAAAGCAGACCATGGGCCGGCAATAGCGGCCGACGCCGATTCCCAAGCAAGGCCACACGGTAATACGCTTCGCTAGGCCCGACGTCCAACGAGTTCGAGGTCGGTTTGATCGCGGGCAGCCCGTTGAGGTAGCCGTACTGCGGCCAGCGCGAGAGCACGAGGAAGTGGTATTGATACGAAGGCATCCGCCCGAGCGGCTCGTTGCGGACCTCGAACGCCCGGCGGTTTCCTCCGCGCCAGTTCAGTTGCCACCATATACCGGGCGGGCGTTGGCACGGCGGGACGAACAAAACCGACTCGATAATCCGCGGCTGTCGTTTAGGCAGGGCCACTTGGCGGGAAGTCGTCAGATCGAACTCGGTGTTCGGCAGCGGGACGCGACTGCCGTCGGGACCGGTGGTCGCGATCTCCAGATTACCCACGAAGTCGAAGTTGTTCGCCCGGATACTCAGCGTGGTACTGGTCCAATGGCCCGGCTTGTAGGCCGCCTGGAACCGCTGAGATCGTGATCGATTTCCCGGTCGGGTGGTCAGACGCGGCGGTTGTTCCGTTCCTTCGAGGCTCTCGAAGTTCGGTTTCTTCTTCTTTTTTTCAAGCTCTTTCGCCAGCCGTTTCTGCCGCTCCTCGATCGTTTCGGCCGGTTTCTTTCGGCAACCGCCGCAGCCGGGCAAGGCCAGCAACACACCGAAGCCCAATAGCGAGCAAAGCACCGCGCGTACGATCGCGTGCCGTTGTGCGCCCTTGACCGGGTTGCTCTCGCCGCGGTTCATCATATTCGGCCACCCTTTGCTCCCCTGAGTATAAGCACTCAGGGCGGCCGCGAAAAGAGGGGGCTCAGATCAGCCGGATTATGCCGGCTGCAGGATCTGCAGCGTGATGCCGGTCACCAGATCCTTGACCGCCTTGCGGAATTCGAGCATGTGCGAGATGATCAGGTGGGCCTCCAACGCGCCGACGCTCTCCCACTTCTCGATCACCGTGACCACGTTCCCGCGGACCGGCTCTTGGCGGTCGATGTTCGTCGGCAGGTCGAGCCAGGGCCCGTATT
>CAYYOX010000663.1:1569-4153 GCA_964473065.1 uncultured Planctomycetaceae bacterium
GCCCGTATGCAATACAACCCTCCTCGGCACGCACCTTGGGGACCATCTCGTTGAAAATGGCCAGGAACGCATCCCGCTGTCCGTCGGCGACTTCGATCGCAGCAATCACGCTAATCATGGTTTGACTCCTTGGTCATTGTTCATTGGTCATTTCCCCCCTCACACCTTCACCCGGGCGATCGAAAACCGCTCCAACAACTCCTCATCCGGTTCCACACCGATGCCCGGTTCCGACCAGAGCGCGATGCGCATCTTGCCGTCTTCCGCATCCACTTGCGGCAATAGCGGTTCGGCCAGGTCCTGTTCGAGAATCTCATGGGCGGGAAAAAAGTCGGCCGGCGCGGTGAAGTTCTCTCGCGAGGCCAACGCCAAGCCGGCCCGGGCGCCGATCGTCGTTTGCGGCATCGCGCCCAAGTAACACGGCACCTGGTTCTGGCGGCATAGGTCGTCGATCGCCATGGCCGAGGTGAGCCCACCGACTCGGCCCGGCTTGAGGTTCACGCAGCGGCAGCTTTTCAGTTCCATGGCCATGTCGGCGCGTGGTACGCTCGTGATGCTTTCGTCGAGGCAGATCGTCGTGCGGATCGTGTCCTGGGCCATGGCATGGCCGACCAGGTCGTCGGCCCCCAGCGGCTGCTCGATCATCGTCAACGCAAAATCATCGAGCCGGCAGAGCATCTCCATGTGCTGCAGTCCCAGCCCGCCCTCGCAATCGATCATCACCTCGAGCACGGGAAACTCCTTGCGCACACAGTCGACCATCCGCACGTCCCAGCCGGGTCGGAATTTCAGTTTCGCGCGAGAGAACCCGGCCTCGACCGCCCCGGCGATGGCGGCTATGAAATCGTCGATCGAGTCCATCTGATCCAACGTCACGCCGACCTCGATCGATTCCCGCTTCCCCTGGAGAACTTGATGCAGCGGTTTCTCTAGCCGCCGAGCATTCAGGTCCCACCAGGCAGCATCAAGGGCCGCTTTGGCGAACCGATTGCCGCGAAACTTGTCGAGTTGTTCCAGCAGATCGTCACCCGAATCGATCGAGGTGGAAACCACAGCCGGCGCCAGCCAGTCGCGCAAGCAGGCAAACGCGCCGGCGGCCCATTCGTCATTGAGCGTCGGCCCGTTGCCAGGGCTCGATTCACCCCAGCCGCACGCCTCACCGCTTTGTAGCCGCACCAGCACCGTTTCAAGCGTATCCACAGGCCCCAGCGGCGTTTTGATCGCCTGCCGCAAGGGAAGCCCGAGGTGAAAGATTTCAACAGAGTCGATTTGCATGATAGAAATGGGGGTTCCGTACAAAGTTTAGCGGTCGGGCTTGCCCGACGTTTTTTCGGAATTGTCACAAACCGTCATTCTCCCCGACTCGCCGCCGCATGTCTACCCGGGGGGCGGTCTGCAAAGCCGGTTTTGCGGAGTGGAAAAAGGGGACTGGCTCCGAGCATCAGTAGATGCCAAACCCGCCGGAAACCTTCCCGGCTCGGTGCCTGTCCCCCTTTTCCACGGTGCCCCGGTCTCGCCGCCCGGAAATGGCAACCGGTCCGGTTGACTTGCCGCCACGACAGTCGTACCATAGATTCAGTAATGCTCGGTGAACCAGTCGCGTATAACAGATTAAGGGTCGATGATGACCGACGACCAACTACTGAAACGAATCGCTTGGGATCCGAAAGTGATGGCCGGGAAACCGGTGATTCGAGGAACGCGGCTAACGGTCGACTACATTCTCAATCTACTGGCGCACGGCCAGAGCGCCTCGGAGATTGTGCAAGAATACGAGGGCGTGTCCCGCGAAGACGTTCAGGCCTGTCTGCTGTTCGCCCAAAAGTCGCTAGAAGACACCGAGTTCATGCCGCTTTCTGCGGAGAGCCAGTAGATGCGATTCCTCGTGGACGAATGTACGGGGCCCGCGGTGGCACGCTGGCTACGGGAGCAAGGTCACGATGTCTTCTCCGTGTTTGACGAAGCACGTGGCATGAACGATGAAGAGTTGATCCACAAAGCGTTTGCCGAAAACTGGATTCTGATCACCAACGACAAGGATTTCGGCGAAAAGGTCTTTCGAGAGCGACGCCAACACAAGGGTGTTGTCTTGCTTCGGCTGGACGATGAACGGGCCGCCAGCAAGATCGATACGCTCGAAAGAGTGCTCAGCGGTTACGCGGACCGATTGGCCGAGCGCTTTGTAGTCGTTACTCCAACGCAAGTTCGCTTTGCCCGGACTTGATTGCCGCCGCCCCGAAGCAGCGGCTAAACGGGGTGCTCCTCCGCCAACTCGATCGCTCTGAGCAATCCTCGGGCCTTGTTGAGCGTTTCGTTCCATTCGTTTTCCGGCACGCTGTCGGCGACGATGCCGGCGCCGGCTTGGACGTAGGCTTTGTTGCCTTGCACTACGATCGTGCGCAAGGCGATGCAGGTGTCCATGTTGCCGTTGAAGTCGAAGTAGCCGACCGCGCCGCCGTACGGGCCGCGGCGATGGGGTTCGATCTCGTCGATGATCTCCATGGCCCGGACCTTCGGGGCCCCGGAAACTGTGCCGGCCGGCAGGCAGGCGGCCATGGCGTCGAAGGCCGTTTGGCCTTCGGTG
>CAYYOX010000664.1:0-4107 GCA_964473065.1 uncultured Planctomycetaceae bacterium
AAATCCCACACACTCCGGTCACCCAATCAGTCCAGCCAACCTTCGCGCAACAACCGTCCCGCCCCAACCGTCCACGCTCCCCCCTCCCGCGCCGCAGCACTTCGTCCAGTGAGAGAAGTGACAATGCTTAGACGCCGCGATTGCCCCAGTTTTGACACAGTTAACTGTGTCAATCAGAAACGCCGCCGTAAATGCTTCGTAATAAAGCACTTGCGGCAGCGGGGTCAAGCAAGGTGGTGGGCATGTCACCCGACTACTATCAACGGGAACTAGTTACGGCAGTGTCTCACGCAATATCAACTGTCGGCAACGAGGAGAAGGACCCGAATGTCGGCTTCTGAAAGCTGACTACCGGCGGCTACAGACCTTCGTGCACGTAGTTCGTGGGAACTTTGTGCGGCGGGAGCGGCTCGTTCAGACCTAGCCAGTATTGGAGCGTCTGGCGGATGGCGTCGGTAAAACCGCCGTAGTCCACCGGTTTGCGAACGTAGCTTTGGGCCCCAAGACGATACGCTTCGGCCACGTCGTGATCCAGATCGGAAGAAGTCAACACGACAATCGGCGGGAAACGGCGGCGATCTTCGCCTCGAACACGCCGGAGCACCTGCAATACCTGCAGCCCGTCCATCTTGGGCATCTTCAGGTCCAGCAGAATCAGGTCGGGCAGATCGTGCGGATCACGAGATTGGAATTGCCCCGTGGCAAACAGATAATCGATCACTTCCGTCCCGTCGTGCACCACATCGACTTGGCACGGAACGCCGCTGTTGAGCAACGCCTGGCGAAACAACGCCACATGATTCAGATCATCCTCTGCCAGCAGAACCGATTTCTCGCTCATTGCTATTCCTCTTCGAATGGGGCGCCGAACCAATTCGTAAGAGCGTCACGAATACCGGCGACGTCGGACAAGGCCCCAAACCACCACGCCGGTCTAACCTATCATACCTCTTCAAATGCGCGATGGTTTTCGTCTCAGTGCATTATTGTGCCCGGCCTCTGCGTTGAAAACCGTGCATCGGGGGAATGTGCCAAACCCCAGCGCGAAGTATATCCCATGCCCAGTACATCTTGGAAGCCCGAATTATCCCCATGATCTTCCTAACCGACCGGCCAAGACACTTTGACGTTCCCCCGCAACACGGACGGCTACCCCCGGATTTATCACAGGAAACGGGTCCGGAACGCGTTCGATTCGCAAAAACATGCCGCCTACGCCAGAAGAGGGGGATTCTCCGCAGTATGCACGCGGGGGTCTCGTTTGTCCGCCGCCCGATATGGTAAACTCATCCTGAGTTCGCCACCCGCCCTTTTTTCACGCCGAGATGGGAGCACCACATGCCGCCGGGCCGCACCTTTGTGAAACTACTGAGCTTGACGATCTTCTTCGGCGGCCTTCTCCCGGCTGTGGCCGACGACCCTTCATGGCCGCAGTTCCGCGGACCGAACCGCGATGGAATCTCCGCGGAAACAGGCCTGCTGAAAACATGGCCGACCGACGGACCTAAGCGGTTGTGGACGACCCGAGGCATCGGGCACGGGTTTGCCAGCGTGGCTATCGTCGACGGGTTGATCTACACGGCCGGCAACCTCGGCGATCAGACGGTCGTCACGGCCATGGACCTTGATGGGGAAATCCAGTGGCAGACGCCCAACGGCAAGGCCTGGGGAGATCCCGTGCCCGGCGCGCGAGCCACGCCGACCATCGACGGCGACCGACTCTATCACAAAAGCCCGCACGGCGCGGTCATCTGCCTCGACGCCAAGACGGGCGAAAAGATTTGGGGACTGAACATCCTCGAGGAGTTCCACGCCAAGAATATCATCTGGGCCATTTCCGAATCGCTGCTGATCGATGGCGATCGCGTGATCTGCTCGCCTGGCGGACCGGAAGCGGCCGTCGTGGCACTGTACAAACAGACCGGAAAGACCGTCTGGAAATCACGCGGCACGGGTGACTTGGCCGGCTACTGCTCGGGGATATTGGTCGAGTCTGACGGACTTCGCCTGATCATGACGCTCACCGCCAAGGCCTTTATCGGAGTCAACGCCGAGAGCGGCGATCTGCTCTGGCGGGTCGAGCACATCACGCCGTTCGACGAAAACATTTCCTCGCCCCTCTATCACGACGGCCGTGTGCTGATCAGCACGCGAACGACCGGCTCGGTCATGTTCGAGCTCCATGTCGACGGCCAAAAGGCCACGGTCGAGCCCGTTTGGCGGACCAAGGAACTCGACAACCAGCACGGCGGCGTGGTGTTGGTCGACGGACACCTTTACGGCGCCTGCCTGATCTCGAACCACGGCAACTGGTCTTGTATCAACTGGGAAACGGGCCAAATGACTTATACCGAAAAAGGCGTCGGTCGCGGCTCGCTGGTCTACGCCGACGGAATGCTTTACACGCTGAGCGAACGCTCTATAATGGGGCTAGTCCGCGCGACGCCCGAGCGGCACGAAGTGGTCAGCCAGTTCCGCCTCCCACCCGGCGGCGAAGGCCCCAGTTGGGCCCACCCGGTCGTTTGCGGCGGACGGCTTTATATTCGCTATAGCGATTTGCTGCACGCTTACGATGTAAAGCAGTAGGCAGTAGGCAGAAAACATTCAACTCACCCAAAGGAAAGTTCCCATGAAGAAAGCAACTCTCGTCGCATTGACTCTCGCCTGCATGTTCGGCTTCTCCCACTTTACGGCAGCCGCGGATGAGGCTGCGAAGTATTGGCCCCAATGGCGCGGACCGCTGTCGACCGGCGTGGCCCCGCAGGCCGATCCGCCGATCACTTGGAGTGAAGACGAGAATATCAAGTGGAAATTCAAGTTCCCCGGCACGGGCAACGCCAGCCCGATCGTCTGGGGTGATCGCGTCTTCCTGCTGTGTGCCGTCAAAACGGATCGTCCGGCGGAGAAGAAGGAAGAGAAAGAAGAACCGGCCGAGGGCGGTTCGTCCCGTGGCGGTCGACGCGGCGGCGGATTCATGGACCGAATGCTAGGCGAAGAGCCGACCGTCTATTACCAATTCGAGGTGCTTTGTCTGGACCGGGCCACCGGCAAGGTCCTCTGGCAGCGAACGGCCCGGGAGGAAGTCCCCCATCAGCGACACCATCGCGACGGCGACTACGCCTCGTTCTCGCCGGTGACCGACGGGAAACACCTGATCGTCGATTTCGGCTCGCGAGGGCTGCACTGCTACGACTTCCAGGGCAATCGGCTCTGGGAAAAGGATCTCGGCAAGCTGGATATCGTCGTCCAGTTCGGCGAAGGCGGGTCCCCTGCCCTGTACGGCGACACGATCCTCGTCAACCGCGACCATCAGGGCCAATCCTTCCTGATCGCCGTCGACAAAAAGACGGGCGATACCCTCTGGCGGACGCAGCGCGACGAAGTGACCTCATGGTCCACGCCGCTGGTTCTCGAACATGACGGAAAAACCCAGGCCGTCGTCAGCGCCACCGGCCGCATACGCGGTTACGACATCGCAACCGGAGAAGTCCTTTGGGAGTGCGGCGGGTTGGGCCGTAATGTGATTCCCACGCCGGTGACCGGCTTCGGGTTGGTGTTCGCCATGAGCGGATTTCGCGGAAGTGCGTTTCGGGCGATCGAACTGGGCCACGACGGCGACCTGACCGATTCCGATGCCGTCCGCTGGCAATTGGAGCGTGGCACGCCCTATGTGCCCTCGCCCCTGTTGTACGGCACGTCGCTCTACTTCTGCGAGTCCAACAAGGCGGTCCTCTCGTGCCACGACGCCGAAAGCGGCGAGCCGCATTTCTCCCGAGAGCGTATCGAAGACCTCAAAGGCATCTACGCCTCGCCCGTCGGGGCCGCCGATCGGGTCTACCTGATCGGCCGCAACGGAACGGCCACCGTCATAAAACGGTCCGCCGAGTTGGAGGTCCTGGCCACGAACACGCTGGAAGATCGGTTCGACGCCTCGCCGGCTCTGGTCGACAAGGAAATCTTCCTACGCGGCAAGGAGAATCTATACTGCATCACGGCCGAATGATGCCCACGGGGTATGTCGAGAAGAACAATCCTCGCGTTCCACTGGGTCGGAATCAGCATGAACTCGACGTCCCACGTGGTGGGAATCGGTTGAAATTCGGCGGC
>CAYYOX010000665.1:0-4105 GCA_964473065.1 uncultured Planctomycetaceae bacterium
CAACCGCATTCGCGAGAACTTCCGATTCGAGCGGCTCGAGCGGATCGACGCGACTTGTGGAGGATACGCCCATCACAACGGGGCCTCGGGCGTGCTGTTGCAGATCGAGGGCGGAAACGCCGAACTGGCCAAGGACATCTGCATGCACGTGGCCGCCATGCGACCGAAGTCGCTCAACCGCGACTCGCTCGATCCGGCCGTGGTCGAGAAGGAACGCGAGATCCTCTCAGAACAAGCCCGCGCCGAAGGCAAGCCCGATAACATCATCGAGAAGATGGTCGAGGGGCGGATGCGAAACTACTATGCCGACCATTGCCTGGTCGATCAGGCTTTCGTCAAGGCCGAGGACGGCAAGACCACGGTCGGCCAAACGGCCAAGGACGCTGGCATGACGTTGAAGAGCTTTGTCCGCTGGGAGCTAACCAAGGAGTAAGACACGATGTCTGATGAAAGCACGCCGTCCGTTTCGCAATATGGACGCCTGGTGTTGAAGATCTCCGGTGAAGGTTTCGTGCACCCCGGCGAACGCGGCATTGCCATGGACGCCGTGTTGCACTTGGCCAAGCAGACCTATCGGGCGGCCCAGCACGGCGTGCAAATCGCCATCGTGATCGGCGGAGGAAACATCCTTCGCGGGGCCCAGTTCACCGCCGGCAACTCCGGCGTACATGAGGCGACGGCCCATTACATGGGTATGTTGGCCACCGTGATGAACGGGTTGGCCCTGCAAGACGCCCTGGAATCGCTCGGCTGCGACACCCGCCTGCTGACGGCCATCCGCATGGACGGCGTGGCCGAGCCTTACATCCGACGCCGTGCTCGACGGCACCTCGAAAAGGGCCGCATCATCATCCTGGCCGCCGGCACGGGAAGCCCCTTCGTCACCACCGACACGGCCGCCGCCCAACGGGCTTTGGAACTCGACGCCGACATCCTGCTGAAGGCCACCCGGGTCGACGGCATCTACAGCGACGATCCCGAGAAGAATCCCCACGCCGTCCTCTACGGCGAACTGACCTACGAGGAAGTGCGTCAACAAAACCTGCGTGTGATGGACTCCGAAGCGATCACCAAGTGCATGGAATATGACATGCCGATCCTCGTGTTCAACTTCCGCAAGGAAGGCCTCATCGAACGAGCCGTGCAAGGCGAACGGGTTGGCACCTTGGTTCACAAGACAAAGGACGGATCATGACGGCTGAAGAAATCCTGATGGACATCGAAGAGCGAATGGAAAAGGCCCTGGCCGTGTTGAAGAGTTCGCTGGGTGGCATCCGCACCGGTCGGGCCAACCCGGGCCTGGTCGACACCTTGAAAGTCGATGTCTACGGATCGCCCACGCCCATGAAGCAAGTAGCATCGGTCGGCGCCCCCGAGCCGACCCAGATCGTGATTCGCCCCTACGACCCGGGCACGATCAAGGACATCGAGAAGGCGATCCTAGCGGCCGATCTGGGTTTCAATCCGCAAAGCGACGGTCGCGTAGTCCGCCTGAACATCCCGCCGCTCTCCGGCGAAGTGCGTCGCAAGATGGTCGGCCGCGTGAAGGAGTTAGCCGAGGAGGCCAAGGTCGCCCTGCGCAACATCCGCCGCGACGGCAACAAAACGGCCGAATCCGGCGAAAAGGACAAGACCCTTTCCGAAGACGCCCGCGACGACGTCAAGAAAGAGATCCAAGACCTCATCAAGCAATACGAAACCAAAGCCACCGACGCCGCCAAAGCCCGCGAAAAAGAGGTTTTGGACGACTGACGATCTAAAGTGTTTTCAGTCCTGATGGGACATCAGTCAATAGCCCAGGGCGTAAGCCCTGGTACCCGGGACGGTTTCAGTAAACAAAGCCCCAGCGGGGCAAAAGAAACTCGCCCCCGAAGTTCTGTCGCCGGTTACGGTTACCCGACTTTGCGTCGTCGTTGCCAGCCGACGAGCATGGCGAGGGCTCCCAAACCGGCCCAGATTATCAGCGTTGCGGGCTCGGGAACGACGTTGGCACTGTGGCTGAAGAAGTACTCGCCGGCCGCCAGGGTAATCGAACTATCCAGATCGTAAGTCAGCTGATAGATGATGTCGTCGTTGTCAGAGAATCCCGCGTAGTGGCGGACCTGTCCCGAGTCGCTTACGGCAAACGTGCCGGACACGTTGTCGCTGGAGAACACGTCACCCCGAAACGAGCCGGTATTGGCCGGCATGAGGTAGCCCGCGTTGTCCCCCTCGCCTTCCACGGCAGAGAAGATGTTCATGTCGAACTGGAAGGGATGGGACAGATCGATGGGATAGGAGTACGTCTCCGCGAAGTATCCACTGATCTGATCGATCGAGGTCTCTTCGGTCAGCTTGAAGTATCCCGAGTAGATCCAATCGATATTGTTGGCCATCGAAAAACCGACATATAGGCCCGACGTAATCTCCGACGGGTCCGCCGCGTTCCCGTAGAAGTTTGTGGAAAACGTACCCGTGTCGATACCGTTATTATCGTACACGGTGCTACCGCTGGATTTCATAGTCAGGGCAACCCCCGCGGTGTCCGCAAACCAGCCGTCGCGATGCCAAGTCTGCTGCGCCTTGGAACTCCAGGGGTGAGGATCTCCGTCGAACGTGTACCGCATAACGCCCCCGGAGGCGTTGGTACCATTGTTCGTCTGGCCGTTGGTAAAAAGCCCGCCGGTGATGACCGCGTACCAGCCGGCCGACGTCGTCTCATAGTCGAGTTGTCCATCAAAGTCTGCCGCACCCTGGGCAGCCGAAACCGCCATGCCCAAGCACAGCAGAACCACGAACACGGTTGTGTACTGTCGCATCTCTCTGACCTCCTGCAAAAGAGTCAATTCCAACTGGAGCAACACCGCTCCGCCAAACCACGCACTTCTCATACACCTATAGGCCGCCGCACCCCCATTCCTGACAAAGAAAAAAACTATTTCTTTTTATTCGCAGTACCACAGAGGGGCGTGCGTCGCTGTGTGCGCATGAATGACCCTACTGGCGAAGAGCGTGATTGGGGGGGTGCCGCAGAATCAGACACATTTCCCGGGCCGATTCTGTCCTGGGCGCCGCCTACTCGCCCAACACGCGAAAACTGCGGATCGCGCACGCGCCGGCGGGGCCGAGGATTGTGAAGTCTTCGTCTCTGGAGCCGGGGCTCATCTTGCCTAGGCGGACGGAGGTTGGGGCGCCGGGGAACTCGGTGCGGGGGAAACGGGCGAGGTCTTGCCAGGCGCGGCCGCCTTGCGTCGCTTGCACTACAATTTCCTTTTCTCCGAGCCGGATGGCCAATTCAGTCCACGTGTCGGGAAAGGCGAGGCCTTCGAGGAACTGTCGGCGGCCGTCGTCGACGCCAAAACGTCCTTCGGCACGAAGGTTTACGCGCAGCACCTTTCCGTCCGGCCAAATCAGCGTCATGCCGGGTCCCCAGGATGCGCCGCCGTCGGTACGCTGGTTGACGCTGCATACGACGATGGCCGCGCCGGGGGGAATCGGTCGCTCGGCAAACGCGGCCACGTTGGCTGCTCCCTTGATGTGCAATTGGCCGTCGGCCACGCTCAGAGACGTGCCCGGTTGTTTGGAAAGCGTGACGGTCCACGGCTCCGCCAGCGCGTCGCCTGCGAACGTGTCTTCAAGCAAGACCTTCTTCCCGGCGAGAATATCGACGGCCGGCGGCAGCTTGCGGGATTGTTGGTCGGCGATCAGCATCCACCCCCGACCGGGCAAAACGGGAATCGGATCGGCCGGGCGGAAGACCATTTCCGGCTGAATGCCCGGGATCGCCGGGGCGTAGAGCGTGGTTTTTGCCGAATCCAGGCCGAGGGCCTCGAAGTCGATGTCCAGCGTGCAGCGGACCGGCTGCTTGGCCCAACTGGCCAGCGCCACCAGGCTTTTCCCCTGGCGAACGTAGGCCGTGGCCAGCAGGTCCTTGTGATTCGTTTTGACCGGGCAAGACGCATCCCAATAGCCGATCATCCGGGCGTCTTGGATACCGAACTCGTCCCAGAGTTTCCAGAGGTGCCGCGGATCGCCGCTCCAGCCGAGTCGGTTGGTCATGCCGTAGATCATGCCTCGCCAGGGATTGCCGCCGCCGTGCAGCATCTCGCCGAACAGCCCGTAGGGG
>CAYYOX010000666.1:0-4101 GCA_964473065.1 uncultured Planctomycetaceae bacterium
TCAGCCCGTCGGCCGGCGATTGGAGCCAACCGAACCGCCCGCCGGTCCGCGTGGGACCAAGCCGATCCTGAATTCGTCCGGCCACCTTCCGTTCGGCCCACGTACCGGCAGCGCCGATGATCAACACCAGCACCAGCACCAGCACAACATGCACCAATCCCGCCGCCGTATAGGCCAGCCACGCCCACTCAGGCGAAAGACTCAACAGGTCTATAAGGAATTCAGCCATCTACTTTTCTTACTAACTATCCACTAACCACTGTCCACCAACCACTGCTCTCACTCCTTAAGCACCATATCAATGCACATCACGGCGGCCAAGATGAGCTGTCGGACCGAATTATCCGGCGGCACCGTCTCGGAGATGCTCAGCACGTAATTGTCTGCCGAGGTAAACATTTCCTTACCCAGTCCCGACCATTTCTTGGTCACGTGAGCAAACTCGACGCCGTCTCCCACGAAGCGAAAATCCCATCCGGTCCACTTTCCTTTCAAGGAGCAAACGGGCCGATCCTGGCCATCGAGCACGTCGACCTTTCCGCCGATCGAGAAGAACGTCTGCTGGAATCCACCGATCACTTCGTCCCGTTCGTTCAGCACGCTCACCCTGGACAAGAAAATCGAAATGCCGCGGGTGACGCGAACCACGGGTGTTCCATCCGGGGTCCGCACCTGAATATCGAAGGGGGTCATCCGCTTATAATCCGTGAACCGGAGCATCTTCGTGAATATCCCCAGCTTGTCTTCCCGGCACTCCATGACCAACTCGCCGGTTTCCGCATCAAAAATGTCGTAGTTGTTTGCCGCCTTGAACAGGCCAAGGTGCTCTTTGACGAGAAACACATTCTTATTAAGGACTTCATGCATGTCGCTATCCTCCTTTTATTCGATTAACGATCGATCTCTCCCAGCACCAAATCCAACGACCCGACCACCGCCGGAATGTCGCCGATCAGGCAATCGTGACACAGCTCGGGCAGGACCGACAGGTTGCAGAAACTGCTGCTGCGGACCCGAACCCGCCAGGGGACGGCCGTGCCGTTGCTGATGACCATGAAACCCATCTGCCCTTTGGGGGCCTCGGTCTCCAGGTAGGCTTCGCCCTCGGGCAGCCGTTTCTTCAATGTGATCGGTTCGCCGAGGGGCCCCTCGCACGCACGATATTTATCGATCGCTTGGCGGATGATCTTGATCGACTGCATGACCTCGAGCATCCGCACGTAGAAGCGGTGCCAGTTGTCGCCCAATACGGCCGCGTCCGGGACGGCCGGGTAGGCCATGTCTTGCGGATATTGGCCGTCGGACTCGGCGATGACCTCGAAATCGTAGTCGTCGTACATCTGTGTATATCGAGACTCGCCGTCACGGCGCAGGTCCCATTTCACGCCGCTGCCACGCAATACGGGACCCGTGCAGCCGTAGTCCACAGCCATCTCGGGCGACATCACGCCGATATTGGCCGTGCGGCGGATGAAGATCGCGTTGTTGGTCATCAGGGCATGAAGCTCGTCGGGAAACGGCATGAACTGGTCGAGAAACGCCTCGCACTGATCGAGCCACCCCGCGGGCAAATCGTCCGTGACGCCGCCGATCGTGATGTAGTTGTAGGTCATCCGGGCGCCGCAAACGGCCTCGAACAGGTTGAGGATCTTTTCTCGTTCGCGGAATCCCCAGGTGTACGGAGTGAAGCTCCCCAGGTCCAAGCCGTAGCAGATGGCCGCCACCACATGGCTGGCAATCCGGTTCAACTCGGTCATGATGACCCGAAGGTGTTGGCCCTTTTCGGGCACTTCGAGGTCCATCAGCTTCTCGACGCAGAGCGTCCAGCCGAGATTCATGTTCATACCGGCCAGATAGTCCATCCGATCGGTGTACGGCAGCCATTGCCGGGCGGTGAGGCTCTCGCCAAACTTCTCGGCAGAGCGATGCAGGTAGCCGATATGCGGCGTAACCTCGGTGACCACTTCGCCGTCGGTCCGCAACACCAGACGCAACACGCCGTGCGTGCTGGGATGCTGCGGGCCCATGTTCAGCAGCAGCTCGTCCGTGTGGACATCGTATTCGGTCGTTTGAGGTTCGTTTGCCATCGGCTCAGCCGGTCGAAATTCCGTGGTACTGTTCGGGAAGTTGAAAATCTTTTCGCAAGGGGTGCCCCGGCCAGTCTTCCGGACAAAGGATCCGGCGGAAATCGGGGTGGCCAATGAAGCGGATGCCCATGAGATCGTACACCTCACGCTCGTGCCAATTGGCCGTGCTGAAGATGTGGCTGATCGTCGGGACCTCGGGCAATTGGCCCTCGACGTCGTCTTTCCAACGCGGTAACGTCACCTTCACCACCAGGCGATGCTTGTGTATCAGGCTGGAAAAGTGGTAGACGACCTCGATGTGCGGTTGCCAAGTCACCTTGGCCGCCTTCTTCTCGTTCGGCTCGAAGAAGTCGACTCCGGTGATGCAGTGCAACATCTTCATTTGCAGTTGCGGGTCGTCGCGCAGCAATTGGCAAACCTCGGCCAGCCCCTCGGCGGCGACCTCGACCCAGGGATCGATGGCCTCGAGGTTGCTGCCGGTGACCCATTGGCCACAGGGCTCTTTGATTCGTTCGATGATGCTTGATGCGTCCATAGCCGGTCGTCTCACTGCTCGCTCGGGCTTGTGCCGATTCGTTCGGCCGATGCAGCCGGGGCGTGCCCGACCGCGCGGATCCAGTTCAAATCACCTCGATACCATACATAGGCGAACCCCACTAACAGCACGCCAAAAAACACGCCGATATCGGCCATGGCCGCCAGCGCCAGGCTGCCCGCCTGCTCCAGTGCCAAAGGATCCGGCATGGGAACTTGCGAAACGCCCAACTTCTCGCAGGCCACGATTCTCGCGGCCTCGGACAATTGGGGATCGGCCAGTTGCGTCACCGTCCCAAACACGCTGGCCCAGGGAAAGAAGAAGGCGACTTCCACGTCGAAGATCAAAAAGACCAACGCCACGACGTAGAATCGCAGGTCGAACTGGATCCAACTGGTCCCCACCGGCGGTTCGCCGCACTCGTACGGCTCAGACTTTTGGGGGGTCGGGTTATTGGCACGCAGGAAACGTCCCAGCAGCAACGCACCGAACAGGAAGGCAAACCCGACCGCGGTAAACAGAGCTAGATAAGCGATGATCGCGGTTGGGGACATGGAGTTTGTCTGACTACTGGGCCGACTATCACTGGGCGGGAAAGAACGTCTACCGAAAAACGAGTCATTTTAGGGCATGTCGTCTGCTTTGCAAGTCCCCGGTCTTTTTGCCCTGCACATCGACCGTCTCGGGGACGAGATCGTCGAGCAGGTTCAATCGCTTTCGACTGCGGAACTTCGCATCTTTTTCGTGCCAATAGAGCACTTCCGGTTCCCCCAGTTTCCAGCACAGGCAGATTTCCCGGCCTTCGACCAAGGCGGGAAAATCGACCAGTCCTTCCGGGCCAGTGGTCGGCTTGACGCCCAACGCCCGCAACTCGGCTATGAACTCCTTCAACTGCTGGTCGTCGCAGTCCAAGAGCCGTTCGAGTTGGGCCGATTCATTTTCATTGTCTTGGGAGTCGTTTTCCGTCGCTTCGGCGTCTCGCAGCAGCAGCGACAGGCGATGACGTCGCTCGATCATCTGGTGAGCAAGCTCGCTCAAATCGCCGACGATCCGCCGAACCAACGGCAAGGTCGCATTGGCCCCGTCGACGGTAAAGTACTTCGGCCGACCGGTTGGATCAGGCATACGATTACGTCCCCCTGACGCATCTCTACTGATTGGGTCCGCCGTGGACGGGCTCGGAAATCGTCTTCGCCAAGGCCACAACCGCCGGCGTTAGCGTCGTATCACCCCAGGCAACATCCAGCGGAAGACGCGAAAAATCGACAATACACCCCTCACGGCTGTAGCAACTCAAATCGTGCGAACGGCCCATTTCGATGCAATCCGCCGGGCAGGATTCCGTGCAGATGCCGCAGAGCATGCAACGCGTATAGTCGATCGTATAGCCCTTGATCTGAAAGCCTTTGCGGTCCGGAATGCGCTCCTTGCTGATCGAAATACATCCGACCGGGCAATCCCGAGCGCACCGTTCGCAGG
>CAYYOX010000667.1:0-4097 GCA_964473065.1 uncultured Planctomycetaceae bacterium
CAGAATCAGTGGAATACTGGCGAGTTCGTAAGTGCCTCGGTCGATGTGACCCGTGGGCGCTCGTTGGGCCACCATCGCTCCGAGATATCGGTGGTTAATTGGGACTCATACACCCGCGTCCCGAACGACGCCCGTTTGTCCCAAGACCCGTTCGTGCGTGGCTGTCGGCTGAAGCCGCCCGGCAAGTACGGTTATGCCGGTGGCGGGAGGACCGAACATCAGCAGATTGGGGCTGGTTAGCCCCTTTGCGGTAGCATGATGCCCTTGAGATCGATCTCAGAAACTCGGAGTCGCGTTGGACTGACGCTTGCCCAACTCGCAGATGCAAACCAGACAATAAACTCGACGCAAGCAGCAGGTTCTCTCATGTCCTCTTTCGACTAAAGCAACCACGGACGACTCACCGATGCGTTCAAGAACCGGTGCGGTCGTTTTCCGATCAGCATCACATTTGGGCACTCAACACCTTACTGTGCTGATTGGAGTCTGCCAGTGAATGGGGAAGCTTTGCGAGAGGGAATCTTTGCATTGCACACTCGGCGGTTCGGCTCCGTCGCAGAAGTGCTCATCCAACGTCTAAAGAAACTCGGCAAGGCAAAGAACCTGTTTCATGACCTTTACGACGATCTTGGAAGCAAACGTGTAGAGGTTAAGTTCTCACGAGCGCTGAGAAAAAGCGAGGTTCTTGTTACTCCTGACACTGTTCTGCAATGTATCGAATCGGCGACCAGTGAAAACCGACTTGTGGGATGGGGTGAGCGAGAGCGGACCCCTTATGACTGCAACATCCAGCAGGTGAAGCGTGTCGAATTCGATGTGCTGTACTACGGTGTTTTCTTCTCTGATGTCGTCGCCATATTTCACATCGACAGCGACATAATTGGTCCCACTATTTACTACTCTGACAAGCAGCACAAAGGGAATGTCGGCGAGGGGCAGTTTCACATCAACAACGACACGATAAAGATTCACGTCGAGAACTACATGTACCAAAAGCTCTCATACGATGAACTCTTAGAAGCTCTCTCCTGACACCCTACTCAAGAGAACAACACTTCTTGCGACGGAGTTGCTTTTTCATCCGAATCACCATCGAGTTCGGTTACGAAGGCATGGTCATTCTGCCAGCCCGTTTTTCCGGTCATCCGAAGATTCTCCAAACGTCTGATCGTGATTTCGCAGAAGATAGGATCGATGTCGCAGGTAAAACACACTCTTTCGAGCATCTCACTTGACAACAGTGTTCCTCCTGAGTGTGCAAAGAAGTCGAGAATTACATCTCCCTCCTGCGAGCTAGACGCCATAATTCGATCTATCGCCTTCAAGGGTTTCTGGGCAAAGCAACCCGAAACATTTTCTTCCATGCGATAGAACACCTGCTGCACGTCCACCCAAACATTTCCGGGACGGATGTTGAGGGACTTGCTTCTCTCAAGATTCTCTGTCTTCTTCCCGTTTACTTCCTTGTAGTACCCTCTGAGGATTTTCGGAATATCTGTGTATTGAACCTCAAAGAAAGGTTTTCCTTTTGTGTAGTAGAGAAGCTCTTGCCGTACAGCCATCCAATTCTTCTGGGTTCCGTAACCACGTTGGTTTCGCATCGTGATAAACGAACGAGCGTCGAACAGATTGAGTTCTTGCATCATCAACATGAATTGCGGTAGGGGCTGGAAGTGATCTTTCTGGTCTGCTCCAAGCCAAACATACAGCGACGAATCATCGTGCATGTATTCATGTGAATGCGAAATCCATGTCTTACACCAGTCTGTGAACTCTGCAACGGACTTCGTTTCAAAAGCCACAAGGTTGTATGGTGGATCGTGTATCGCAAGAGACGCTTTCGAATCACCAAGAAGTTTTTGAACATCCTCAACACTGGAAGCGTCCAAGCAGCCGACTCGATGGCCTCTTTGTTCATCAATCCAGACTTCGCCACGTGACAGCCGACAGAACGGCAGCAGCTTTCTTCTTGCTTCTTGATCCGTGTCGAGCCGGGGGAGAGGGTTGTTTTTCATTCGAGTCCATTCCGCCGATAATGTGAATTAGAAAAGGATGTCGGTGTTCGTGGTTTCGGTTTATTTGTAGAGCGGTTTTCGCAACACGTCAACCGCAGCGTCCCGAAATACGTTCCTTTGATGCCACATGTCCCTGTGATTGTAGTGATTACGTCAGGGCAGTGGAAAGGCAGTCCTAAATTGCCGTTTCTTAATCAAAGTCCCGAGAACTCGTGAAAATGGGGCGCTAATAAGACACTCCTTGCCGGAATACCCCCCAGCCACAGGGTGATCTGTCTGCGCGACAGAACGAGTCCCTGCACGCGTCGGTCCGACACGCGTGAGCACCTTGAAGCAAAGCTACGTGATGTGATCAAGCCGGGATAGGGCCCACTCGCAAGAGGGGCGTGACCGATTGCTCCGGGATCTGCCTTGTGAGTATTGCTACTTATCGAGGTCCTCAGTGCAGAATCTCAGTTTCCAAGCTTGTTCACAACGGTGGGATCCCTTGGTTGCCGCTGGGACTTCGGCTACGATATCCTGTCGAATAGGGTCGTTTTTCCAGTCCACAGTTCTCGATCCCCCGACGGGCGTAACATCATGGCAGATAAGGCTTTCCTGGCAATCGACATGGGGGCTTCCAGCGGCCGACACCTGCTGGGGCTCTTCGACGGCGAAAAACTGAGGCTCGAAGAGGTCTATCGCTTTGAAAATGGCGGCGTCGAACTCGACGGCAAGCTCTATTGGGACCTGCCGGGACTCTGGTCGCACGTGAGACAGGGACTTCGCATCGCCGGGGCCAACGCCCAAAGTGAGATCGTCGGCATCGGGGTCGATACCTGGGGCGTCGATTTCGGACTGCTCGGACGCGGGGATGAATTGCTGGGGAACCCCTATCATTATCGCGATGTCCGCACCAACGGTATGCTCGAGAAGGCCTTCTCGATCGTTCCTCGGGAAGAGATCTTTCGCCACACGGGCCTGCAGTTCATGCAGTTCAACACACTCTACCAACTGCTGGCCATGAAACTGGGCAACTCGCCCTTGTTGGAGATGGCCGAGACGCTGCTGATGGTCCCCGATCTGTTCCATTGGCTGTTATCCGGCCAGAAGTGCAACGAGATGACCGAGGCCAGCACCTCGCAATTCTACAACCCCGTCACGGGCGATTGGGCCACCGAGTTGCTCGATCAGTTCGAGATCCGTAGCGACATCCTCGGCAAAATCGAACCGCCGGGAACCGATTTGGGGCCGTTGCGATCGAACTTGGCCGAAGAGAGCGGGTTGTCCGGGGCCCATGTCATCCTGCCCGGCTCACACGATACGGCCAGCGCCGTGACGGCTGTGCCCGCCCAAAGCAAACCGGGAGAGCGGCCCGATTGGTGCTACATCAGCCTCGGCACTTGGGCCCTGATGGGGATCGAATCGCCCGAGCCGGTCGTTACGGATCAGGTGTTGAAACTGAATTTCACCAACGAAGGCGGCGTGGGCAACACGATCCGGCTGTTGAAGAACATCACCGGAATGTGGCTGATCCAGCAGTGCCGGCAGGCCTTCAACCGCGCGGGCAAGGACTGGGACTGGGAAGACCTCAACCGGCTGTCGGCCGCGGCCGAGCCGTTCGTCTCGTTCATCAACCCGGACGCACCCGATTTCCTGGCCCCCGACGACATGCCCGAGGCCATTCGTCAGTTCTGCAAGAACACGGGCCAAACGGTCCCGGCCGACGAAGGCGGCGTGCTGCGATGTGCGTTGGAGAGCATTGCCATGAAGTTTCGCCAGGTGTTTGGGATGTGCGAGGAACTGGCCGGCGGACGCTTGGAGACGATCCACATCGTCGGCGGCGGGATCCAGAACCGCCAACTCTGCCAAGCAGCGGCCGACGCCTGCGGCCGACGCGTGGTGGCCGGCCCCATCGAAGCCACCGCCATCGGTAACATCATGATGCAAGCCGTAGCCACCGGCGCGGTCGCCTCGATCGCCGAAGCCCGAGAGGTCATCCGCCGCAGCTTCGACGTAGAAGAGTATTTACCAAAAGAGACGGCGGCGTGGGATGAGGCATACCAGCGGTTTGTGAACATTTCGTAATCAACTGTTTAGCGG
>CAYYOX010000668.1:0-4094 GCA_964473065.1 uncultured Planctomycetaceae bacterium
ACCCTCGACCTCGGATCTTATCGCGAATGAACTCGTAGACGGCCAGTTGGCGCTTGGTCAGTTTCTCGAAAATGTCCATGATTCCCCCTGTATGTGGGATGCGGCTGAATGACTGGGTAAAACGCCCATGCACAATCGTACAATATACGGTAGTACAGAGTCAAGAGGGGGCTCGGATGAATTTGGCAAAAGATCGGCTTATTGCTCACCCGGTCACTCGTCCTCCGCGGCCTCAAGCCAAGCGACATCGGCAAGATCTCGCGGTCGCCCGGTGGCCTTCTTGTTACACAGCAGATCCGACCACCCAATTATGGCCAATTCGTGCCCTTCGATTTTCATCACTTTTCGCAATGGCCAGGCCTCGTCAAACTCGACGCCGTCGATGGACGTGAGAATATCGACCCGACAAGGCGCCACGCCGATCTGGAAGACAATATCGGGTGTCTTCAAATCGTCGATTCTCAGCCTGGAAGTAGGGGCCCCGAAACGTTGCAACGCCTGCCAAACTCGCTGGGAATTCTGCTCGGATCGGCGAATCCAGATGTCCAGATCGCCCGTCGCTCGCGGGAATCCGTGCGCGGCCATCGCGTACGCTCCGACGAGCATGAACTCAACGCTCTCGTCGCGCAACGCGGACAACATGTCGAGAAAGTCGCGGTTGATCAACATTCTCTCCCGTAAAAGCCCAGGCGTCCAGCGCCAATTGCCACATCATCCCCAACCGCTCGGCCGGCGTGCTATCCTTCAAATCCGGCTCGGTCCCTTGATCGGACAGCTTCGTGACGCGGATGGTTCGTGCTCGCTCGCTCATAACTACCAGTTTACCAATTCCAGCGTTCGCTGCCTACGGCCTTTTCCAGCGGACGAAGGCCTCCATGGCATAATACTCGGGTAGGCCGATCTGGTTGTAGAGGTCGGCCGTATGGCGGTTGCGATCCTCGGCACGTTGCCAAAACTCGCGCGGATCGTCGGGGCCGGGAAACAGGGCCGAGTCCTTTTGAGATTCGTGGCGAAAAATGGCCGCCTTCTTCAGTTTCAAATCGCCCGGACTCAGCGGCACGACGATGTCGATCAGGTGAATCGCCCACTCTTGCCACGCACCCCGATAGAGCAACACTTCCGGCCGCTCGCCCGTGTCCGCCTCAATCGCGTCCCCGTCCTCTGCCGCCAACAGGGCTCGAAAAATGACCTCGGCACAAAGCCGGTGTGTGCCATGCGGGTCCGACAGATCGCCCGCCACGTAAATCTGCTCGGGCTGAATCTGTTCGATCAACTCGCGAACGCGCGTGACGTCTTCCTCGCTGATAGGGTTCTTGGCGATCAGGCCGGTCTGATAGAAAGGCAGGTCGAGGAAATGCAGATTCTCCTCCTGACACCCGCAGACCGCGGCGGCCGCCTTGGCTTCACTCCAGCGGATGAGGCTCTTGATCTTCAGCACCTCTTCGCTATCGGGTTCACCCGGCTCCTTGCCGGCCAAGCCCCGCATGACCGCGGCCTCCAGGGCCGGCGTCTTTTCGGCGTCGATGTTGAAGCGGCGATTCAGCTCGGCAAACAGGTCGGCCACCCGCCAGGCATCGTGGTCGAACACGGCGATGTTCCCGCTGGTCATATAGGCCACGTGGACTTCATGCTCGTCTTCGACCAGGCGAATCATGGTCCCGCCCATGCTGATCACGTCGTCGTCCGGATGAGGGCTGAAGCAGAGGACCCGGCCCGGCTCGCGTCCGGCCGGCTTGTATTCGATGGTCTCCATCATCCAGGTGAACACGCGATGGGCCAGTTTTTGCGAGGGGCCATGGTCGCGCAGCAGTTGGTGCAGGTTGTGTCGTCGGAAATCCGTCCCGTCCAGCTTCAGCAGGGCCTTGCCCGTCTGCTCGCAAAGCCAAAGCACGGCACGCTTGATCAGGGCGTCGGTCCACTCGACCCGGCCGAGCATCCAGGGCATCGACACGGAGGTCAGGTCCTCGGCGGCCGGTTCGTCCAGCACGACCGTCACATCGGCGTGCTCGCGGAGGTAGCCAGCCGGCACCCGATCGGCCATGGGTTCCTCGATCGCCTCGCGCACGATCTGCGACTTGCCCTCGCCGAATGCCATCAGGATGATCTTTCGGGCCTCGAAGATCGTACCCATTCCGATCGTCAGCCCCTGCAACGGGACGTGTTCTTCCTGGAAGAAATCGCTGCTGGCATCCTTGCGGGTGACCGGATCGAGGGTCATCAGTCGGGTACGGCTCTGGCGGTCGCAAAACGGCTCGTTGAACCCGACCCGCCCGTTTCCGCCGATCCCCAGCAACATCAGGTCGATCCCCCCGGCACGTCGGATGGCCGCTTCATACTCCCGGCATAGCTCTTCGACGGCGTCCGGCCCCACGGTTCCGTCGAGCCAGTGGATGTTCTCCGCGGGAATGTTCACGTGCTCGAGAAAAGTCTTCCGCATCCAACGATAGTGGCTCTGCAATTGACCGGTGCGGAGTCCGAAGTATTCGTCCACGCCAAACACCACGACGCTCGACAGATCGAGTTCTTCGTCTTCGTGCATCTGGGTCAGTTGCTGATACACGTCGACCAACGTCGAACTGCTGGAGAGCCCCAGCACGGCCTTTTGGCCGAAAGCGTTTCGCTCGCGGATCGTGTTGGCCACGATCTGGGCCACATGGCGAGAGGCGTCTTCATTCGAGTCGAACCCGAAACAGGGGATCGCCGTAGCGGAAATAGGACGTGCGGTTGTGGACATTAGCAGTGGTTGGTGGTTAGTGGATAGTGGATAGTGGATAGAAAACAAACTGCTTACTGCCTACTGCGTACTGACAACTACCATGTTATCGCGGTGAATTACTTCGTCGTAGGGGCAATGGCCTAGGGTGGCGGCGATCTGACCGGTCTGTAGGCCCTTGATCCGTTGGATGTCGTCGGAGTTGTAGTTGGTCAGCCCTCGGGCAAATTCGACGCCGTCCGTGTCGCGCAAGGCGATCACGTCTCCCTTGCTAAACTCACCGTCGACGTCGAGCACGCCGATCGGCAGCAGGCTGCGGCCTTGTTGCCTGACGGCCTTTTGGGCGCCGGCGTCCAGAACAAGCCATCCTCGCGGCTGCACGGTCAGGCCGATCCAGCGTTTTCTGGCCGTGACCGTCTGGCCTTGGGCCAACAAGAGCGTACCGACCGGCTCGCCGGCAAGGATCCTTGTCAGTATATCCGGAGCTCGCCCTGAGGCGATGATCACGTTCTCGCCGCCGGCGGTCACCAGTCGGGCCGCCTCCAGCTTGCTGGCCATGCCGCCTCGGCCGAGTCCGTCGGCACGGTCCTTGGCTAGGGCGAAGATCGACGCATCCAGCCGTCGCACGGTCGGAATCAGCCGGCTGTCGGGCTGCTGCGGATCTCCGTCGTAAAGCCCGTCGACATCGGACAGCAGAACCAACAGCGGGGCCTGAATCAGGTTCGTCACGATCGCGGCCAACCGATCGTTGTCGCCGAAGGTGGTCTGCAACTCGTCGACGGCCACGGTGTCGTTTTCGTTGATTACCGGCACGGCCCCCATTTCCACCAGCGTGAGGATCGTATTTCGGGCGTTGAGATAGCGGGTGCGGTGTTCGAGGTCCTCGGCAGTCAGCAGGACCTGGGCCGCATGGTGGCCGTGGGTTCGCAGCGACCTTTCGTAGGCCTCGACCAGGACACTTTGCCCCACGGCAGCAACGGCCTGGAGTTGGGCCAGATCGTCCGGGCGGCGTTTCAACCCCAATCGACCCATGCCTGCCCCCACCGCCCCGGAACTGACCAGCACGACCTTCCGGCCCATGCCCAGCACTTGATGGACCTGCT
The DNA here is from genome assembly GCA_964473065.1 of uncultured Planctomycetaceae bacterium. Taxonomy (GTDB): domain Bacteria; phylum Planctomycetota; class Planctomycetia; order Pirellulales; family Thermoguttaceae; genus CAYYOX01. The sequence continues at coordinate 3,817 of CAYYOX010000668.1, forward strand.
CGGTCAACTGCTTGACACGCTGCGGATTGAGCCGCCCGTCCTTTCGGGTCAGCACGCGCGTACCGACCTTCACCACGATCGTGGAGGCCGTCGCGGCGATTTCCTGGCGCAATAGATCGGTCATAGCCACCTGGCGGGAAAAAGTTCGGGGTGAACCCTCTAGTATATCGCACTTTCGCCGCCCGAAAAGTCCGAACTTGGCCCCGGAGAACTACAAAGTCGGTTTTGCGGAGTGGAAAAAGGGGACTGGCTCCGAGCATGAATAGGTGCTAAACCCG
>CAYYOX010000669.1:0-1390 GCA_964473065.1 uncultured Planctomycetaceae bacterium
ACCATCAGCGGCGCGTTTGCCATGTCGCTCAAAGGCGAGCACGGCCTAGGTGACGTGATTGGCGAGACCGACGCGGATCTCGCCGGCGACCTGAGCTTGGCCTACACCTTGGCCGGTCAGCCGGGCGTCTTCACGGCCAGTGTCGTGGTGCCTGAGCCGGGAACGTTGATGTTGTTGCTCGGCGGACTGGCAAGTCTGCTGATCTGGCGACGCAGGAAGTAGTCACTGCGGATTCTCTGAGCCTAAGCCCACGGGTTGCAACCCGTGGGCTTTTGCGCAAAATTCCACGCGGCCGCCAAAAAAACTTGCGTTTGCGGTTAGAACCTGCGACAATGGACAACGATGACATACCGCACAAGCATTGGCCGTAACGAGAAAAAGACCGGCTGGCGGTCTAGCCGGCTTCGCGTCGAACGGCTAGAAGTTCGGACCCTGTTGTCGGCCGCACCGTTGATCAGCGAACTGATGGCCGCCAACGACGAGACCCTGTCGGACTGGGACGGCGATTCGTCCGATTGGGTCGAAATCTACAACCCCGGGCCGGCAGCGCTCAACCTGGACGGCTGGCACTTGACCGACGACCCCGACGAGCTGGGTAAGTGGGAGTTTCCTGCGGTTTCGATCGGTGCGAACGATTACTTGCTGGTCTTCGCCTCGGGCAAGGATCGAAGTGTCGCCGGCGCCGAACTGCACACCAACTTCCAGCTTGACGGCGACGGCGAATACATGGCCCTGGTCGAGCCGAACGGCCTGACCGTGGCCCATGAATACGCGCCGCAGTTTCCCGAGCAGTACGAAGACATCTCGTACGGGATATACAGCGACCCGAGCGATTTCATCTTGCCGGGCGACGAGAACATAACCTACTCCGTGCCAACCGACGGGTCGTTGGGAACCAGTTGGACCGGCACGAGTTTCAACGATTCCGCCTGGACCGACGTCGGCGACGAGTCGCCGAGCGTGCTGATCACCGAAGCCGGCACCGGGGCGCCCGACTACTTCGAGGTCCAAAACGTCTCCAGCGCCTCGGTCAACACAACCGGTTGGGTCGTGGCGGCCAATAACGCCTCAGGAGCGCAGGACATCAACAACGTCCATTCTCCCTTGTGGGATTTCCCCGGCGCCTTGACCCCCGGCGAAATCCGGTATCGGCCGGACGTCGTGGGCGACAATATCTATTGGCTCGACCACGATCACGGCTGGGTAATGATCGTCGACAATGCAGGGCAAGTCATCGATTTCGTGGTCTGGGGCTACACCGACCAGGAAGTGGCCGCGTTGAACATCGATGTCGGGTCGTTTCAGGACATTACGCTGCAAAGCGCCTGGTTGGGACCGGCCGTGCTCGGCCAAGGCGCGCCGAGCGTGGCAGTGCCGCGGATCGGCAACT
>CAYYOX010000669.1:1400-2123 GCA_964473065.1 uncultured Planctomycetaceae bacterium
GGCTTAAGCCTGCCGTTCGTTTCCAACGTGGTCGGCGGGATCGGGTTCGATACCACCTGCACCGGCGTCGGACAAGCGGTCGGAACCAACATCGCGGCGGACATGCAGGGCAGCAATGCGTCGGCTTACGTGCGAATACCTTTCGAGTTGTCGCAACCGACTCGGCTGACCGACCTGCAACTTTCGATCCGCTACAACGACGGTTTCGTCGCTTATCTCAACGGCCAAGAGGTAGCCCGCCAGGGCGCACCCGAATCGCTCCAGTGGGACTCGGCCGCCACGGCCGCCCGAGATGCGGCCGAATCGTTGCAGGTCGAGGTGATCGATCTGAGCGATTATCGCGACGTGCTCCAAGCGGGTAACAACGTGCTGGCCATTCACGGGCTGAACGTCTCGGCCGGTGACGGCGACTTCCTGATCTATCCACAACTCAGCGGCAAGTCGGTGCAATACTTCTCGCCCGCCACGCCCGAAGAGCCCAACGGGCCGGGTGAACTCGGTCGGGCCGAAAAACTCCGCTTCTCGCGGACCGGCGGCGTGTTCGATGCGTCGTTCGCCGTGGCCCTATCGGCCGACGCACCCCAGGCGACCATCTACTATACGCTGAACGATTCGCTGCCGACGGAGAGTTCCCTACTCTATACGGGTCCCATCACGATCAGCAATTCGGCCCGCATTCGCGCCCGCGCGTTTGAGCCGAACAAGTATCCCGGGCCCGTGGTC
>CAYYOX010000669.1:2133-3247 GCA_964473065.1 uncultured Planctomycetaceae bacterium
GTTCGACGGAGGGGCCCAAGAAGTAATATAAGTTCGAGACCTGGAACGAGGCGGACGACGATAAGAATGTTTCGATTCTCGGCATGCCCAGCGAGTCGGATTGGGTCCTGCAAGCCCCGTATTCCGACAAGACGCTGATGCGCAACCACGTCTCCTATCGCTGGTGGGAAGGCCTGGGCCATTACTCGGTCGGCACGCAATTCGTCGAGGTCTTTCTCAACTCCGACGGCGACGGACAAATCTCCTATGCCGACGACTACGTGGGCATCTACGTCTTCATGGAGAGCATCTCCGTCGACGACGATCGGGTTGATATCACGAAACTCGGGCCCAACGACAATGCCGAGCCGGAAGTGACCGGCGGGTATATTATCGAGATGGGCAATCCTAACCCCGGCGGATTTGCCACGACCACCAGCGGCCAGCGGGTCGAGTTCTCCTATTGGGATCCCAAGTTCGGCGAGTTGACCACCGAGCAGAAGGCGTGGGCGCGCGGCTACATCAACCAGTTCGAGGCGGCCCTCTATGGCCCCAACTTCGACGACCCGGATACCGGCTACGCCCAATATACGGACGTCGATTCGCAGATCGATTACGAGATCATGCGGGAATTGACCCGTAACTTCGACGGCGGCAGCACCTTCTTCACGATCGACCGCGGCGGCAAGCTGACCATGGGGCCGCTCTGGGATTACAACATGGCGCTGGGGAATGCCAACTATGCCGAAGGAGATATTCCGGGCTACCGTACCGACGGTTGGAATCTTTCCTACATGACCGCCGGCGTGAATGCCTGGTCGCCCTGGTGGCACCGCTTCGACGACGATCCCGACTATCAACAGAAGTTCATCGATCGCTGGACCGAACTGCGGCAGGACACCCTCTCGACCGAGACGCTGCAGGCCGACATCGACGAAGCGTATACGCTGTTGGACTCTGAAGCGGCCGCAAGGAACTTCGCCCGTTGGCCCGTCTTGGGAACTTACGTCTGGGCCAATCCGGACGGCTGGAACACGCGCACAACCTACCTCAGCGAAGTCGACGCGATGAGGGACTGGATCACCGATCGGGCCGATCGGATCGATAGCCAATTCGCCGGAAGCGTCGAGCTCAA
>CAYYOX010000669.1:3257-4092 GCA_964473065.1 uncultured Planctomycetaceae bacterium
GGTTTCCAGTTGACCATGACCGCGCCCAGCGGCACGATCTACTACACGCTCGACGGTTCCGATCCCCGAGCACCCGGCGGCGGGATCAGCGGAACCAGTTATGCCGGCCCGATCACGCTGAACGAAAACACGATGGTTACTGCCCGGGCCTTAAGCGGCGGAAAATGGAGCGGCGTTCACCGCGCCCTCTTCTCGACCATCTTCCTGGCCGACGCCGACAACTTCGCGATCACCGAGTTGAACTACAACCCCCACGATCCCACGCCTGACGAAACACTCGCCGGGTTCCTCAATAACGACGACTTCGAGTTCCTCGAACTGCAAAACACGGGCATCGCGCCGATCACCCTGACCAATGTGCGGTTCACCGAGGGCATCGATTTCGACTTTACCGGCAGCGGTGTGGAAACGTTGCTGCCCGGCCAATATGTCGTGCTGGCCCAAAACCCGGCCGCGTTCGTTCAACGCTATGGTGCGGTAAGCAATCTGGTCGGACCTTACACGGGTCGATTGGCAAACGGCGGCGAGCAACTCGCGGTCATCGGCGCCCTGGGTGAAACCATTCGCGACTTCACCTACGGTGATTCGGGCGACGCCGGGTGGCCCGATCGGGCGGACGGAACCGGGGCCTCGCTAGAAATCATCGACCCGGCCGGCGATAGCGGCGATCCGATCAACTGGCGATCCAGCAGCGAATACCTCGGCACGCCGGGCAGCACGGGCGCCGGGCCCTATCAGGGCATAGTGGTCAACGAAGTGCTAACCCACACCGACGCTCCGCTGGTCGACGGCATCGAGTTGTATAATCCCACCGATACGGCAGTGGACCTAGACG
>CAYYOX010000670.1:0-4086 GCA_964473065.1 uncultured Planctomycetaceae bacterium
CTGCCGCACCTTCTGTGGTAAGAAAGCCCCGCTGGACACCAAACATGATTGCCGCTGCTGTCGGCTCGTTAATGATGTCCAGGACATCGAGCCCCGCCAAGTGCCCGGCATCCTGCGTGGCCTTGCGTCGAGGTTCGTTGAAATAGGCGGGAACCGTAATGACCGCCTTGCGGAAGGCGCCTAGTTTCTTCTCAGCATCCCGCTTGAGTTTTTCGAGGACGAAAGATTGGATGACCTCCGGGGGGAAGTGCTCGCCGTTGATGGTTCGGGAGTATGCTGAGCATCCCATGTCCCGTTTTGCAAATTCAGCGATCTGGTCCGGCTCCAAGGCGGCTGCTTTGACCGCCTCTTTGCCCACGACGACGGAGGACTTGTCGAACAAGACGACGCTTGGAGTGATCACGTCGCCTTCGGCGTTTTGGATCGTCTGCGGCCGCCCCGTGGAGTCCAAAAGAGCGATCACCGAATAGGTAGTTCCCAAGTCGATGCCAATGGCGGGTTCGGAAGACGGCATGATATTAAGGTGCTATCGAAGTGACGGACTTGAGATTACATTGGACAAAAGTCGGTGTCACGATTTCCGTTGCGACCTTCGTGTCCTTGGTTAACGCACCGAAACCCACTCCCCGGAGGGGGTTGCCGCTCGGCGGGGGTGACAGCCTACCGTGACATTAGGTATACTGGCTTTGCGAGGGTCTTGTAAACCCCTGCACCAGAAGGATGCATTTTTTCGCAGGTCCGGCTATGCCCGAGGATTTTGACCCTTACCACAAATGGCTGGGAATTCCCCCAAAAGATCAGCCGCCCAATCACTACCGATTGCTGGGGCTCGATCTTTTTGAATCCGATCCGGATGTGATCGATGTCGCCGCAGGTAAACAGGTGGCTTACCTTCAAGGTTGCGCAACCGGCCCCCATGTCTCGTTATCTCAGAAACTACTCAATGAGATCTCTGCGGCACGCCTCTGCCTGTTAAGCAAGGACAGCAAGGCTGATTATGATGTCGCATTGAAAGCGGAAATGGCTCAGAGCAGAACGGCCACACCGGAAGGTCAACCGCCCAGCCTTATTCCCGAGTCCGTTCCGCAACGTTCCGGGGCTTCTCGTACGGACTACCGTCCACACCGCAAGAGGCGATCGTGGCCGTTATTCGCCGCCATTGCGACAGGGGTTATTCTAGGGGCCGGGCTGCTATCGGTTTTCTCACCTGGACGTGACTCCGAGCCGAAGGAACAGTCCGCTGGCATCAAGCAGCCAACCACTCCGTTGAAGGCAGTTAAACTGCCCACGAAATCGTCGGAACCAAAGGCCACTTCACGGCCGGACAATCCCCCTACGAACGAACCGGCGGAACACGATTCTCCCGAACATGGGCTTTCCCCTACAAAATCAAAAGACCCGTCAGATGCGGGGACGGCGACGACGGATAAGCCAACTATTGATGAACCCGAGGAACCTGTTCCGGACAATCCTACGACTACGGTCGAACCAGAGCCGGTTGCATCGGATGCAACTCCCGTCACGGACAGCCCGACACTACTTGAAGAACAGGAGCTTTTCGACAACGTCTTTGCAGCGGCAAGAACTCCCGAGCAATACCAAGTCGTCGCCCGCGATGGCTGGAAGCTACTCCAAAAGGCCGAGGCTGCAGGTGATAAAGAAATGGTGTTGAAGGAAGCTCCGAAGGTAATCTCCGCGGCTCGTGAGGCCAACGACAACGAAACAGCGAAGAAAGCAACGATGCTTTTTATCAAGACTGGAGACGCTGCATCAGAATCAGATCAGTAACGCAAGACGAGGACGTTAGGGTCCTCGGCATTTAATTGGATTACAGTTTGGCTCTGGGTCACATTCAACGTTTTGGCTTTCCGGGGACAATCCTATGCCGCACCAACATGCTCGCTTAATCGCTCAATGCGTTCTTCCGATCCTCGTCTTCTTCATTTGCGCTACTCCCCTCTCCGCTCAAAACAAGCTTGCCATCCCGTCCGAGCCCGACCAGCAACAATCGCTCGAACTCATCCGTGAGATCTACGGCGAAGAGTTGGGTAGCGCCAAGACCTCATCCAAGAAACAAGCTCTAGCCAAGAAGCTTCTTGGCAAAGCGAAAGAAGCAATAGACCCCACAAACCGTTACGTCTTGCTCAGAGAGGCCCGAGATCTGGCCGCCCAGGCGGGTGATGTCGATTTGGCATTTTTTGCCATTGATGAGATGGACAGTCGTTACCAAGTGGATGCGTATAAGCTCAAGGGGTTGGCACTGTCGCAAGCCGCCAAATCGGCCAAGGGCCAGAAACATCTCGGGTCGATTGCAGAGCATGCTTTGCCTTTGATAGACCAAGCCGTCGAGAAGGACGATTTCGGAGCGGCCAAGGATCTTGGGAAGCTGGCCTTAGATTCCGCCCGCAAGGCAAGAGCAAGGGAAGTTCTCAAACAGGTCGTGACACGTAACGGGGAAGTCGCGGAGATTGCCAAAGCTTATGAGGCGACCAGGGATGCATTTGCTAAGCTGAAGAAGGAACCCGTCGATCCCGAAGCCAATCTGGCGGTGGGAAAGTACCTTTGTTTCTTGAAGGGCCATTGGGACAAGGGGCTGCCGATGTTAGCGTTGGGGACTGACGAGGGATTGAAGAAGTTGGCCGTTAAGGAACTAGAGGGGGCCTCGGATGTTGACGGGCAAGTTGCGCTTGGTGACGGTTGGTGGGACTTGACCTCGACAAGTGAAGGCGTGGCGAAGAAGCAGCTTAAAGGACGGGCTTCGTATTGGTATCGGAAGGCGTTGCCGGGGGTGACGGGGCTGGTGAAAGATAAGGTGGGGGGGAGATTGGAGGAACACCAAAGAGTTAGTGGCAAAACCGTTCGTGAGCACTACCTAAGTCCTCGCATGATCGAAAATGTGCAGTTCTTGGATTATCGGAATAGAACCTGGAAAAACGACATACGGCACCTGTTCGAGATTCGAAAACTGAAGAATGGATACAGGGTGGCGTGCAGCATTCGAGATGGATACAAACAGAAGCTAGTACTCTTTCCAAAGATCGATGTGGCAGGCAACAAACTGGTTGCGTCATTCACGGTCCTGTCGGGGTATTGCCAGGTGACTTTTCGTCCACTGGACCTATCCCCCAAGGGTGCAGGTCCAACCATGCTATTTCAGCCAGGGCAGGACTACCATGTCGAACTATGGTTCGAAAATGGTGTGGGGAAATGCCGAGTGAACGGCGATCCAGTTGCGGTGCTACAGACCCGAGACTGCTACGGCTTTTTTGCGTTTATGCCGAGTCAACATGTGTCGATGGTTTTCCACGAATTGTATTTCGTGAAGCGTGAAAAATGACGGCACCAGGAACACGTATCGTATTATTACAGAAGGCGCAGAGTAGGACGGTGGGGTCAGGCCGTGATTAGTTCTACAATAAGGTTTTTTTGCTCTTCCCTTACATAAGGGATCGGCGCATATTGTGCGATTGAGTTGATTTGGCCGTAAGGACTGGCCAGTTCCTTGTTTGGAACATTCTGTCAGGAGGACAGGATCATGACAAGAGACAAGGTCGATCTTGTCGGCCCGTACGATCCCGTTCCCATCGGTTATGGCAGGTATAAAAAGGGCCTTAGGCCAGCGGATCACAAGCTCAGAGGCATTTGACTATGCCAAGACCAAGACCTGCTCACCGCTGACGCATGACAAGCCATTTCCCGGCACGACGCCGCCCGGAGGACCGTAGCACATACAATTCGCACTAACGAAGGAAATCATGTCGCAGCTCGTACGGTGTAAAGCTTGCAGCTACATCATGAACGAGCACTTCCCAGATTCAACGATTCGTGATAGCCACCCGGAAGTCGTCGGCGTCAGAATTCAAGGATTTCAGAGTCTTACACATGGATGGGATACCGCCACAATTCCGAACGCCGAGATATGTCGATGTTACGAAGGAACTGTTCTTTTGTGGTCGAGAAAACAGCAGGGAGGATTGGGATCTCTATGTGACCAAAAAGTTCAATCTTGAGAACCTAGCGTTTTCAGATTAAGTGTATTGCTGTCTATATAAGTGAATTCACAGGGCAGATTGTGGAGAGTCCGAA